>CAYWTT010000437.1:0-3961 GCA_964461245.1 uncultured Prolixibacteraceae bacterium
CGATGGGGATCTGAAAAACGAGATGATTGAAACCTCCTTTGGCTTTGACACGGCTACCAAAGTCTATTCTGAGCTGATCGGCAACATTGAGCGTGATTCCAACTCAGCCAAAAAATACTGGCATTTCATCAAACTGATGGGGCGTTCTGCATCGCATATCGGTCTGGAGTGCGCCCTTCAAACCCAACCCAACATTTGTCTGATTTCGGAAGAGGTGGCTGAAAAGAAACAGACGCTGGATGAGATCGTGGAGTATATGGCCGGGATTGTGGCGGCCCGTGCAGCCGACGGGAACAATTTCGGCGTGGCCCTGATTCCGGAAGGTTTAATTGAGTTTATTCCTGAGATGAAGAGCCTTATCCAGGAGTTAAATGACCTGCTGGCTGAAGGATCTGGTTTTGAAGCTGAATTTAAAGCAACACCCGACGACGTGGTTCGGCGTAAAATGGTGGCTGAAAAACTTTCAGAGAAATCGGCCAAAGTGTTCCGCTCCTTGCCTGCCGGCATTGCCAATCAACTGACCCTTGACCGCGATCCGCACGGGAATGTGCAGGTTTCGCTGATCCAGACCGAAAGCCTTTTAGGTGAAATGGTTAAGAACCGGTTGAATGCCATGAAGAAAGAAGGTGTTTTTAAGGGGAAATTCAATACCCAGTATCATTTCTTCGGATATGAGGGAAGATGTGCCGCTCCTTCCAATTTTGATGCCGACTACTGTTATTCACTGGGATTTACGGCATCAATGCTGATCGGATCGGGAAAGACCGGTTATATGGCTTCGGTGCGGAATCTCACCCAGCCTGCCGAAAAATGGATTGCCAGCGGGGTGCCGGTAACCATGATGATGAATATGGAGCGCCGGCACGGGCAGATGAAACCGGTGATCCAGAAAGCCCTGGTCAGTCTGGATGGGGCTCCTTTCCGCTATTTTGCCGGTCAAAGGGAAGCATGGGCGCGGCAAACCCTGTTTGTTTATCCGGGACCCATCCAGTATTTTGGTCCTTCGGCTGTGTGCGACCAGCCCACTAAAACCCTTCAACTGGAACAAGCCAGGTAAATGGATGGCAGTATAATAAAAGAAAGCGCCCCGGCCTAACGGCCGGGGCGCTTTCTTTTACAGGTCAGAACCGGGCAGATATTTCGATGTGGGCCCCTCCGTCGCGGATCGGATCATAAAACCGGTCGGGCAGTATGGCCAGCCTGAATCCCCCCGGTTCAAGGGTGAAGTAGGCATTGCCCAGCCTGAAGTATACCCTTCCATGGATTCTGACCCTGACTGCGTGGTGAGGCAGTTCATTGAACCAGAGATCGTAAGGGTTTTCGATCCAGACGTAGCCGATTCCCGTATAGTAGCGGTAAAAGAAGCCGTCTTCGAAGTAGATCGGGATCCTTCCTGTGTAAAAAAGGTAAGGTGCATGATTGAATCCCTTCAGTATGTGGCCGTATCCGGGATAGTACCAGTAGTTGTGGTTGTCGCGGAAGTAGTAAGGGATGGTTCCCTTTCGGTAATGGTTGCTGAAATTCCAGTTATGATTATTCCAGTCGTATTTTCTGTGTTCCCACTCTTGCCGGCTCAATTTCCGGTTGTCCCACCCGTTCCGGTTCTCGTCCCGGTAGTTGCGTTGGTCGGTATAGCCGCGGTTTTCACGTTCATGGCGGTTCTCCCTGTACAAGTCATGGTTTTCGGCCGGCTTTCTTTCTTCGCCGATCCTGCCTTCATGATGGGCCGGACGTCCGCTTTCGGAATAACTTCTGCGGTCGGACCCCGCTTTACGGTTTTCCATCCGGGCGGCAGATTGTTCAGCATTTCCTTTTTCCCTGCGTACCGTGGTGTTGGGCGAAGTGTGCATGTCCTCTTCAGACCTGACCCACTCATTGCTGCGGCTGTTGTAACGGATATCCCGGTTGCCCCGGCCATCCTCCCTGGCAGCCTTTTTGATTTCCTTCCGGTTGTTATTTTCGTGGTTGCCGTTTTTGTCTCCACGGGCCGGTTGCCCGGCTGCCATCGTCACTGTTCCCATCATCAGGATGGCTAAGTACAGTGTGAAGTTTTTTGTTTTCATGGCTTCTTTTTTTATGTTTCGTTGCATTGCTGCATCTTGAAAGAAGCCATGCAAAGGGTGTGCCAAAGTTATAAATCACAACCAGGTCATTCCCATATTACACCCCCAATACCTGTGTCAGCAGGTGCGCCATCCCTTCTGTGGACAGGTAATCATAAGGATGCGAGACTATAGAGTAATTTATTAATTTCTTATGTGTAATTCTATTTTTTATCATCTTCAAAAGCTACAAAAGAGTTTTACATTAAAACCAAAACATGTATTTGCGCGATTTTCTTCCATCCATTTGTCCCATAACTTGTATTTAACAAAGGGAGCAAGATAAACTGAAATTACGTATCTATTTATTGATGAAACCCGGCATCAAGAGACAGATCACAAGTAAATTTCGAACTTTCATGGTAAATTGAATACCTTATGTTCAGCTGATTGCCTGTCAGTCCGAATGGCTTCAGCCGGGCGGACAATCCCCTTCATGTCAAGTACAGAACATATTGTGGCACCAACAAACCGAAGCCATTATAAATGAGCAGATCAATCCACGAAGGCAGCCAGTTGAACAAAAACATACATTCCTGAATTTGTACTTGCGCAAAAAGGGGGCAAAACTACTTTTCTTATGAAATTGAGAAACAAAATAATTCTTATATATAATTAAATGACAAATAATTACAAAGAAACATTCAAATTTAACGCATAACGGCTATCCTCTAAATGGAAGATTTAAAGCTGTTCCTTGAGGCTTTTAATCAGGTTTACCAGGCTGGCATAGGTGAGGGCCAGTACTTCATCCAGGTTTTCCGGCCTGATCCAGCGCGCTACATCAATATCTTCACCGGTTTCCGGGACCAGTGGTTCATCCCCTGAGGCGGCCATGGAATACCACTTCGTCTCTTTCAGTATCCATTGTCCCAATGAACTTTTATAGGGAGACTGGTAAATATGCCAGGAGGTGCAAAGTTCTCCGGTTATGGACAGATTTTTGATGCCAGTCTCTTCCCTTACTTCCCGCAGCGCCGCTTCTGCAGCCGTTTCACCCTCGTCGATTTTTCCCTTGGGGAGGTCCCATTTCCCGCGTCGGAAAATAAAGAGGATCCCTGCAGAGGAGTGAACCACACCCCCTGCAGCAGGCAGGAGCCTGAAAGAGTTCTGAAAAGCCTTCCACATCCATTCCTGATCGCCCGAAATGCACAAGGGATGGTCTTCCTGCAGAAAACGGGTGATTACGGCCTGAAGGGAAGGCCTATCATTTACCCGAATGAAGTCTGATCCCTCTTCAAGGGGAGAAAGTTCCTGCGCGTCATACAGCCGCATGCTGCGGTCATTCAGAAAAACTTCATACATTTGCCCGAGTTTTAAACGATTATTACTATGGAATCCATGCAAACCAGGGTAGCCCGGATGCTACTGCAAATTAACACAATAAAAGTACAACCTTCAACTCCTTTTACCTGGGCCTCGGGATGGAAATCGCCGATTTACTGTGATAACCGGAAAATCCTTTCTTACCCGGAAGCGAGAAGCTTTATCAGGGACTGTTTTACGGAGATCATCCGGGAGAAATACCCGGATGCTGAAGTCATTGCAGGGGTGGCCACGGGGGCCATAGCCCATGGAGTGCTGGTGGCGGAGCAACTGGGATTGCCGTTCGTTTACGTCCGGTCGGAACCGAAAAGCCACGGTCTGGAAAACCTGATCGAGGGTAAGCTGGGGGTCGGACAAAAAGTAGTGGTGATCGAAGATCTGGTATCCACCGGGGGGAGCAGCCTGAAAGCTGCCAAAGCGCTTACCGATTTTGGTGCGAACGTCCTTGGGATGATCGCCATCTTCAGCTATGAGTTTCCGCAGGCCCGCGATAATTTCAGCAAGGCGGGATTGCAGCTGACCACCCTCAGCCG
>CAYWTT010000438.1:0-3961 GCA_964461245.1 uncultured Prolixibacteraceae bacterium
TCAATGTGGACCAAAGCATCTGGGGCAGGATTTTGGGTTTTGGATCGATCGTGATTGTAGGGACCGGTGGTACCCGTGAGGTATGTGAATCTATCCGGAAACCGCTTGAATTCCGTCGCAGATTTCAGGAGATCTCCTCCTGATGTGCTGAACGTCTCTGTGGCTAAAAAAGCATCCGTGCCCTGATGGTGTGGGGGATCTTCCGGAGCTCCCTCAGTATTTCCGCATCCCAATCGCTTTCCGTGTCGATAATCACATAGCCGATCTCTCCGTCAGTCTGGAGATACTGGGAGGCAATGTTGATTTTCTTTTCTGTAAAAACATAGTTGATGTCTTTCAGTATACCGGGCATATTGCGGTGAATATGCAGGAACCGCTGTTTGTGGTCATTTGGCTGGAGGGCGATCTGTGGAAAATTGACAGCTCCGATGGTAGAACCGTTATCACTGTATCGGATCAGCTTTTCAGTGACTTCGTATCCGATGTTCTCTTGTGCTTCCTGGGTGCTTCCACCGATATGCGGGGTCAGGATCACATTGTCGAACTGCTGGAGAACAGAACGGAATGGTTGGCTGTTGGAGGCCGGCTCCTCAGGGAACACATCGGCTGCTGCCCCGAATAGATGGTTGCTCTTCAATCCTTCTGCTACAGCGTCATAGTCGACTACAGTACCCCGGGAAGCATTGATCAGGAGCGCTCCTTTTTTCATTTGTGAAATCTGTTCAGTGGAGATCATGTTTTTGGTTAGTTCCGTTTCCGGGACGTGTAAAGTGAGGATATCCGAAATTTTCAGGAGCTCTTCCAGGGACAGACAGGAAACGGCTTTTCCGAGGCTCAGTTTTTTTTCAATATCATAATAGTAAACGTTCATCCCCATGGCTTCAGCCAGTATGGAAACCTGGGATCCGATGTGTCCATATCCCACTATTCCGATATTTTTCCCTCTGACTTCATAGGAGTGGCTGGCTGATTTGATCCATTCACCCTTGTGGGCAGCACTGTTTTTGAAGGGTATCTCACGCATCAGCATGATCGCTTCAGCTATGACTAGTTCAGCCACAGAACGGGTGTTGGAGAAGGGGGCATTGAAAACCGGAATTCCCATCATCTTTGCCGCTTTTTTGTCGACCTGATTTGTGCCGATGCTGAAACAGCCGATGGAAAACAGCTTCCTGGCCTTTTTCAGAATGTCGGCCGTAAGGATGCTCCTTGAACGGATGCCAATAACATGCACATCCCTGATTTTTTCTTCCAGTTCCCTGGCGTCAAGTGCCGATTTGATATACTCTATATTTGTGTATCCGGCACTATGAAAGGTTTCCACAGCCGACTGGTGCACCCCTTCCAGTAATAGGATCCTGATCTGTTTTTTGTCCAATGAAAGTTTTTTGACCATTTCTGATAGTTATTGTATGCGAAAAATAGTCAAAACAATTTTAAAGGCAATCGCTTTGTCTATTCTTTACCAATGAGGATATTACTCTTAACCTTTTGTTTTATTTAAGGTAAAAATTGACCGGGATCAGAAGTGAAAAATCTGAAACAGGTCAATAATATGATAAACGATACCGGCAATAAGCATACTTACCGGAATTGTCAGAATCCAGGCAGTCAACAGGTTGGTTGCCACACCCCACCTGACTGCCGACAATCTTTTGGTCATTCCCACGCCCATGATAGATCCGGCGATGGTATGGGTGGTGCTGACCGGAATACCCAGTCCCTGAGATACCCCAAACAGGGTGATCGCGCCGGCTGTTTCGGCCGCAACTCCCTCCAGGGGGGTGACTTTGGTAATTTTAGTTCCCATGGTCTTGACAATTCTCCATCCCCCCATCATGGTCCCAAGGGCAATGGCCGAATAGCAGGAGATTGGAATCCAACTGGGTACATGCAGCTGTGTCTTTCCGGCAGCATCAATCGTTTCAGTTACATGAGCCCAGGAAGGGATGGGAATGCCTGATGCCTTTAGCTGGGCAATATAAACCAGCATGGCAGCACTGATTATGCCTATCACCTTTTGGGAATCGCTGCCACCATGCCCCAGACTTAACAGGGAACTGGTCAGTAACTGGGTTCTCCGGAAAATTCTTATGGCCAGCTGATGTTTTACGTTTCGGAATACCCACAGAATGAGCAGCATAATGATGTAAGCAATGAACATACCGATAAAAGGAGCCACAAAAATGAACAACCCTGTCTTGAGGATCACCGACTGGTTGATGACGGAAAAGGTATGGGTATGGGCTACGGCAGCCCCGGCAAAACCACCGATAAGCGTATGAGAGGAGGAGGATGGGATTCCCAGCCACCAGGTCAATAAATTCCAGATAATAGCAGCAATGACACCTGCCAGGATAACTTCAAGGTTGATCGAGCCGTGTTCTACCGTTTTAGCCACTGTGTTGGCCACTTTCAGGTTAAAAATCCAGAATGCCACAAAATTAAAGGTAGCTGCAAGGATTACGGCAGGAAGGGGGGCTAAAACCTTGGTAGAGACTACTGTAGCGATGGAATTGGCGGCATCATGAAATCCATTGATCATGTCAAAGACAAATGCCAACACAATGATGAGTATCAGAAGGGTAAGCATGCCAGAAAAATATAGGATTTATATTCCGGGTAAAACATTCTCAGGCGTACTTCACAATGATCGTCTTCACCACATCCGATACGTCTTCCATTTTGTTTGAAATCTTTTCAATATTCAAAAGGATCTCTTTCTGCTTGATCAGTTCAATGGCGTCTTTTTCATTTTCAAAGAGATCAGATATCGCTTTGTGGTAACATTCATCCACCTTGCTTTCCATTTTTCTCAGTTCTTTGCACGACTTGAGGCTTTTTACCGCATTTTTCGTGTTCTCCAAACCAGAGATGGCGTTTTGCATGTGCAGGCTTCCCTGGTAGATCAATTCTCCCATGTCGACCATGTGATTGCTGAAATGAGTGAGTTTGTAATACTCCACCTTGCCCGACAGACTATATATAAGATCCACCACGTCGTCAATTTTGGACGTCAGTTCATGAATGTCCTCCCTGTCAAAAGGGGTTATGAAAGTCCGGTTCAGTTCATCAAAAAGGTGATTGGTTATTTCGTCACCCTGCTTTTCAATATACCTGATCTTTTGCCTGACTTCTCTACTCTCCTCCAAACCGGGAAGTTTTAGCAGTTTGTTCAATTCGGCGGCGGCTGCCACACTGTTGGAAGCGGCCTGGTTGAACATTCCGTAGAATTTTTTTTCTTTGGGTATAAAGTACTTAACTAAATGGGAAACGTTCATAATGTCATTGTTTAAATAATTCGGGACAAAAAAAGAGTACATCGCTGGATTGAAGGTACACAGAGATCCGTTTAAAACAAGAAATCATATGAAATCAAATGTAAGGTTCAAATATCGAAATAAGATTCCTTGTAACAAAAAGGTAACCTCTATTTTTAGATAAAAATAATGATAATTTGAATTGTGCGATTTTCTTCCGGTTTGTTGCAGCGGCCTGCCCATTCTTTAACTTTCGGTGAGATTGGCAGAAAAACGGGTTTGGAATATTATTCCATCCGGGAGTAGAATAATTTTATCTTTCTTTACTAATTCACGGGTGGTCAGCTGTTTTTCTTAACTTTCTGTCATCTATCGGATAATGATGAGAATATTCTTTACAGCCTTGTTGATTATGATTGGAACTTTTCCTGCTTTTCCCCGGCAGAGCTACCATGGGGAGAATAAGAACGTCATCAGATCCCTTTCATCGAAATTGAATCAGTGAAGGAAAAGGATAAAAAAATGGACGATTTTTTTATAGGGCTATTGTATCGATGCAAAAAACCTCTATATTTGCACCACTTTTACAATCGGGCAAGGCCGGGTAAAGGCAGTTCACAGAATATTTGGTGCGGTAGTTCAGTTTGGTTAGAATATCGGCCTGTCACGCCGAGGGTCGCGGGTTCGAGTCCCGTCCGCAC
>CAYWTT010000439.1:0-3958 GCA_964461245.1 uncultured Prolixibacteraceae bacterium
AGAAGGTAAGGTTCAGATCCCCGTTAAGGGCATAAGCCAGGGAAAAAGCAAATTACTGGATCCTGCCAACAAAGAAGTCGGTTACCAGATTAAGGATAACCAGCTTATTTTCAACCTGACTCCAGAATTATCCGGGAAATGGTTGCGAATGGTGATCTGAAGAAGGAATAACAAAGGATTTAATCAAATTTTTACAACAGTAACATTATGAAAAGACACAAATTTGCCCGAATCCCGGTATTGGGAATTGCCATTTTTGTTTTTTGGATAGCTTTTTCCATCCCTGCTGAAGGAGAAAAACCTGTGCTCAGGTTTCATGAAAACGGGAAATTCAAAATAGTTCAGTTCACAGATATCCACTTCAAGGTTGATTCATACAGATCGGACAGCGCGCTGAACTTAATGAATACTGTAATCGGCATTGAAAAACCAGATCTTGTAATTTTGACGGGCGATGTAGTTTGCTCGGAAAATACGGCCAGAGCGTGGGAAGCATTGTCGAAGGTGCTGATCGATGCCAGGGTACCCTGGGCGGTGGTGCTGGGGAATCACGATGCCCAATATGAAATGACCAAGCCGCAGATCATTGAAAAGGTTGCCAGGATGCCCTATTCTCTGACGGAGAACGGCCCGAAAGGAATTTCCGGCAATGGAAATTATCTGCTGAAAGTGAAGTCATCCCAATCAGATAAAACATCGGCAGTGTTGTATTTTTTTGATTCCCAGATGGGTTTCCATCCCAAAGGAGACCTGGGCAGTTATGAATGGATCGATTTCAGCCAGATTGACTGGTACCGGCAACAAAGTGTTAAGCTGGCCAAACAGAACGGGAAAAAACCTTCCCCGGCGCTTGCCTTTTTCCATATTCCCCTGCCTGAATACAAGGAGGTAACCGGAAAAAGCAATACTTATGGCAAACAGGAAGAAACGGTTTGTTCCCCCGACCTGAACTCAGGACTTTTTACCACGATGTGGGGTTGTGGCGACATCATGGGAACGTTTGCCGGTCACGACCACGACAACAATTATATAGGTTGCCTTCATAACATCTGCCTTGCATACGGAAATGCCACCGGAAGGCAATGTTACGGCAAGATCGGCCGGGGAGCCAGGGTCATCGAACTTTACGAGGGAGAAAGAAAATTTGACACCTGGATATTGAAGCTATACGAATGCGACAGGGACAAGGACATCTGGTATTCGACAAATGATTATCAGAGACACTATTTTGTAACCTATCCTGATTCATTCAGGGTAAATTAAAAAAGGCAGGCCAGACATTGTTTTGATCCCTGTATAAGAATTGACAGTTGACTTTTATTACCCCTGACTGATCGGAGAGCAGAAAGCTGACTTCCCTATCCTTTTTGCCTTCCCGATAGTGTCTGCTTTTTGGTTTTAATCAGGATATGTTGAAGAAAAACCCTTTAAAAGAAGCATGACCAATTGAAAGAATTGGTCCAATATTTTATTATAATTGCATTTGGGATAGTATTATCATTGAATTATATTTAAACAATTTTACTAAATCATTTAAAATTCCCGCGATTTTTAAAGTTTAGCAATGTCGAAGCAGTTTTTCAAAAACGATTCAGAAGCGTTGTTTTATCTGGCCGATGGAAATATCAATGCCTATCGTTATCTGTTTAACAATCATTTTTCCAACCTTTGCAATTTTCTGCTGGTCTATCTTCACAACAGAGAACTTTCCGAAGAAATCGCGATAGACATTTTTGCCTATATCTGGGAAAAGCGGCAAACACTCCAAATAAAGGCAACATTTAAATCGTTCCTGTTTGCTGCGGCTAAAAACAAAGCAATCAGTCAGTACCGGAAAGAACACCATAAATGGTTTGTCTCGATTGATGCATCTGAATCAGTCATCCAGGATGATTCTTCCTCTCAATTTTTCCTGGAGGATATTGAGCTTCGCACCATCATAAATGAAGCCATTCTCAAACTTCCTGAAAAGAGCAGGCAAATATATTTGTTGGCATGGGAAGAAAATCTTTCCTATAAAGAAATTGCCAGCCGTTTCGGATTAAGTCCAAAAACTGTGGAAAATCATATTGGGATTGCTTTGCGCAAATTGCGTGAATCACTGAAACCTTATTATAAACAGATTTTTTCATTATGGATTGTGATGCAGTTCATAGATTGATCCCGTCCTGTCAAATATTTTCATTCCATCAGGAAAGCTGTTTTACAGGTTGTTGACCGTTGGAAACAGATTATTCTATTAGCAGATGGAATTATTTCCAAAAAATATGAAAATCTGATTGAGGGTATTTTCAATTTAATGCGACATATATCAGAAACATTTCAGCATGGTATCACAGAACATTCCCTGGGAGGCAATCTCATCCAGCTTAAAAAATGAAGCAGACGAAGAACAACTTCTTCAAGTAAAGGAATGGTTGGATAAATCGCCGGAAAATCCGGTGATTCTTTCTGAAATAATTAACACATGGTCATTAACAAAGCATAAAATCCAATTCTACGAGCCCGACAAAACGATCAACTGGAACAGATTAATGAAACGGATTGGTCGTTCACCCTTCCGGGGAATTGAATTGAATTCCACCTTTAAGTGGTTAACCGTTGCCGCCGTTTTCGTCTTAGTTTTTCTGTCCGGGATCGGATTAGGTACCGGAGTTTTTAAAAGAACGAATAAGGTGACCCTTGTTAAGATAATTTCTCCTGAAGGAAATAAAACCCGGGTTGTATTACCCGACAGCACGTATGTGTGGCTGAATTCAGGATCTGAATTACAGTATCCAAGTGATTTTAAAGTAAATAACCGGCAGGTTTACATGAAAGGGGAATGTTTTTTTGATGTATCCAGAAATCCGGAACATCCCTTTGTAGTGGACGGTTCCAAACTTCGTGTTAAAGTTTACGGGACGCGTTTTAATGTGAATGAAAGCTCAGGTTCGAATGAAGCCGAAGTAACCCTGATTTCCGGGAAAGTCACAGTGTTTAATCTGGATGATCATTTGCTGTCAAAACTTAATCCGGGGCAACAACTGATTTATACCAAGGGATCAGTCGCTGTAAAGACTTTAGATAATCCTGAAATTCAGACTTCATGGATACACAATTTGCTCATTTTTGACAATAAGCCATTCGAAGAGGTGATCCGTTACCTGGAAAAATGGTATGGCGTCAAAATTTATCTGGATAAGTCAACCTATTACGATTCCAACTATACATTCAAAGTCAAAACAGAAAGCCTGCGTGAAGTGCTTGAATTGATTTCATTTATTACGCCCATTGACTATCGTATTGAAGGAGAAACAGTAACTATCAGATATAAACAAAAAAATAAAGTAGAAAATATGAGGAAAACGAAAAGCAGCGAATAAAAAAACAGGAACTGTCTGAGACTTCCTGGCCTAAATTGATTTTTATAAATCCTTAAATTTAATGCCTGAAGCTTTTTTAGCAAAGGTTGTAAATAAAATTCAATAACTTAATCAAACCAAAGTATGAAAAAATTCAACCTGTTGTACCGGAGCAATCCGGGTGCACAAAAAATTCTATTAACTATGCGAATTACCCTGTTCTTACTATTTATTGGTGTTTTCAGTGCATATTCAAACAGTTATGCGCAAAAAACCAAGCTGAGTCTCAATCTTCAGAATTCAACGGTAAAAGAGGTGCTGAATGAAATTGAAAATCAGACTGAATTTTTCTTTATGTACAACAACAAGCAGATTGATGTAGAGAGAAAAGTTGACATTGACGTGAATGCTCAGGCCATCGATGTAGTTTTGCAAAAATTGTTCAAGGGAGAAGAGGTAAATTACAAAATTGTAAACAGGCAGATCTTGCTTTTCCCGACCAATTTGGATGAGTCGGCATCATCCCAGCCTGAGAAACAGATCACAGGAAAAGTGACCGACTCAAATGGCAACCTGCTCCCCGGGGTAACTGTGATTATCAAAGGAACTACTAC
>CAYWTT010000440.1:0-3901 GCA_964461245.1 uncultured Prolixibacteraceae bacterium
TGATCAGCGAAGGTCCTTCCGTGCGAAGTACCGCATCCCGCTGGGCTTCATTCAGATTTTCAAGGTAATCAAACAAATTCCGGAAAACAATTTTGAAACGGCAAAATAAGCAAATTAGAGTGGATTTGTACCGGTTTTTTTATTCTTTGTATGTCCTTATTCCACTGCACTCCCAAACCGGCCGGCAATCCACGCCATAGCCACCGTTCCACAGGGTGAGGTACAAATGATTTTTTATCTTTGCACGAGCAATTAAATAGATTTTAACCGTTATTATTGTATTGAAAAGTAAGATATTGTAATGAGACGACATTTGTTCACGCTTTGTGTGGCTGTTTCGGGGCTTTTATCCCTGATGCCTCTTGTGGCTAAAGCACAGATACAGGCACCGGGTTCAGATTATACCGACCGCACCAGCTACCCCGTTTTCAGCGAAAATGATCCCATTTATATTTTCTGTTCGGAAGAAAACGGGAAAGATGCCAACCTTCGGGCCATCACCACGCTACCAGGAATTAAAACCTGGCTGTGGGAAAAGTTCAACAACCAAACAGGCGCATTTGATTTTTATCTTACGGAGAACAGTAGCGAGAGTCAGTCGCAGATTTCCCAGCTTGGTGATGGATGTTACCGCGCAACCATCACAGCAGGAAACACGGTTCAGACTTACAGAGCCTGGGTTTTCAATGACTGGAACAAGGCAACTGCCTCCATTCCCGAATCAAACTGCAGCTATTTCACTCTCCAGGGCACAGTGGATCCATCAAAGATGGTTTATTACGACCTGTCGGGCAGACAGCCCGTCGAAATAAACAAAAATGTAACCGTGGAATGGCTCCAGGGTCAGGAGGTCGTCTCTAGGCTGACCACCCCAAAGATTTACACTCCACCCACAGCCGACACCGAGTATACCTTCGTGGTATCCGACCGTTTCGGCTGTGAGAGTTCAGCGAAGGTCACCTACATATCTATCGTCACAGTTGCGGCATTTACTGCCGATCCGATGGACGGGGAAGCGCCACTGGAAGTGAAGTTCACCAACAATTCCCAGAACGGGGATCCGGGATCGTTCGAATGGTTCTTTTTCAAAGATCTGGACAAGATCAAGCTGGAATCGGGAAAAACCAACCTTCCGGTCGACAGCATTATGCTGGTCGCCTACGACGATGCGCCGGTATATACCTATGAGAATTCTGGAAGCTACATGGTCAAGCTGGTGTCAAAGCACAAATCGGAGTTTCACACCTGTACCGACACCGCTTACCTGGAAGATTATATTGTGGCCGACACCTCTTTCATCCAGGTTCCGAATGTTTTCACCCCCAACGGAGATGGCACCAACGATAATTTTGTCGTCAAATTCTGGTCCATGAAAGAGGTGAAGATCTCGGTGTTCAACCGGTGGGGCCGTACGGTACATATATGGCAAAGCGGTGATATAAGGGGTTTTGAAAACACTTGGGTAAAAAGCGTGTGGGACGGAAAGATAAATGGCAGGTATGCCAGTCCGGGAGTTTATTTCTATGTTGTGGAAGGCCGCGGACGAGACGGCACCAAACGGTGGAAACACGGAACGGTCTATTTGATAAGGGATAAAGAGTAAAGGCGGCAGGGAGGTCCTGCCGGTATCCAAGAGGGAGATAAAACAAACGACAGGCGCCTTCCGGTCCAGGCACACCAAAAAAGGCTGCCCTTTTAAGACAGCCTCTTTTGTTATATATCATTAACAGGTCTACTCTTCTTCCTGCTCCGCTTCGTAAGCTTTCAACAAGGCCTCCTGAACGTCGGCCGGCACCTTTTCGTAGGCATTGAAAGCCATCCGGAACATTCCGCGGCCACCGGTCAGCGAACTGAGGGAGGTGGCATACTTATTCATCTCTTTCAGCGGAACCCGGGCCGAGATCTTTTCAAATCCTTTTTCAGACCCCATTCCCATGATCAGGGCACGGCGTCCCTGAAGGTCACTCATCACATCCCCCATCCGCTCACTCGGCACCCAAACATCAAGGTCGTAAATGGGCTCCAGAATTTTGGGATTTGACTTTTTGAAAGCCATGCTAAAGGCATTCCTTCCGGCCAGTTTGAAGGAGATTTCATTGGAATCGACCGGATGCATTTTACCGTCGTACACATATACGATGATGTCACGGGCATAAGAACCGGTCAGAGGCCCCTGTTCCATTTTCTCCATGATCCCTTTCAGGATAGCCGGCATGAACCGGGCGTCGATCGAGCCACCCACGATACAATTGCAATAAAGGAGCTTTCCACCCCATGGCAGGTTATGTTCCTGGGTATCCCTGACGGAAAGCTTATACTCTTTTCCGTCGAGTACAAAGGCACCTTTAGGTGTGCCCCCTTCTTCCAGCGGCTCAATGATCATGTGAACCTCACCGAACTGACCGGCACCTCCCGATTGCTTTTTATGACGATAATCCGCCTGAGCCGACTTGGTGATTGTTTCGCGGTAAGGAATTCTCGGTTCCTTATATTCCACTTCAATCTTGTGCACATTGTCAAAGAACCATTTCAGTACATTCATATGGTATTCACCCTGGCTGTGCACGATCAGCTGCCGGAGTTCCTTGGAATACTCAATGATGAAGGTCGGATCCTCAAATTTGATCCGGTTCAGCACTTCGCCCACCTTTTCATCATCGGCTTCGTTCACGGCTTTGATGGCCACCCGGTGACGCGGCGTGGGGAAAACCATCGGGGCGTACTGTGTACCCGCTTCCTTCGTGGTAAGGGTATGGTTGTATTTGGTATCTTTCAGTTTAACGGTACAACCGATATCACCGGCCACAATTTCAGGAACCTTCACCCGGTTCTTCCCGGCAGTAACAAAAAGCTGGGAAAGCCTCTCCTTCGATCCGTTGTTAATATTCACCAGGTCAATACTCTCGGTAACCTTACCCGACATGACCTTGAAAAAGGTGATCTCCCCAACGTGGGATTCCACAGCCGTTTTAAATACAAAGAGTCCGGGAACTTCATTTTCGTCCATTTTTACCTCTTTACCTGCCACCACGGGGCGCTGAGGCCTCTCATTGGGTGCCGGTGCGATTTCGAGGATCAGTTCCATCAGCCGGCTAATCCCGATGCTTTTTTTGGCACAGACACACATCACCGGGTAAAGGTCGCGTGAAAGAATCCCCAGCCGCATGCCTTTACGGAGCTCTTCTTCCGACAGGGATCCCTGTTCAAAGTAAAGCTCCATCAGCGATTCATCGTTTTCAGCAGCCATCTCAAACAACTGGCTCTGCAAATCAGCGGCCCGTTTTTGCTCAGAAGCAGGAATATCAAGCACTTCAGGATGAGTACCTTCCTTTCCGTACTTGTACATTTTCATCTTCACCACATCGACAATGGAATGAAATCCCGGGCCAGTTTCTATCGGGTACTGGAGTACAGTCACCTTATTCCCGAATGAGGCTCTGCATTTTTCCAGCGATTGCTCGAAGTTGGCGTTCTCATGGTCGAGTTGGTTAAAAACAAATGCGAGCGGAACATGTTTCGATTCGGCATGACGGCCTGCAGCTTCGGTCCCGGCTTCCACCCCGCTGGAGGAATTGATCATCATAAGTCCCAGATCAACCACCTCAAGTGAGGAAACCACTCCGCCGTTCAGGTCATCCATCCCTGGTGTATCCAGGATATTGATCTTCTTGTCCTGGTATTCTGCATACAATACGGATGAGAATACCGAGTTGCCATATTCTTGCTCTATCAGGTTAAAGTCGGAAACCGTATTTTTGGAAACGACTTCACCCTTGCGATTAATTACACCACCCTCCAGCAGCATGGCTTCTGCAAGAGTGGTTTTCCCGCTCCCGGCATTACCCAGTAAAGCAATGTTGCGGATTTGTTCAGTTTTATAAACTTTCATTTTATGTTATTT
>CAYWTT010000441.1:0-3875 GCA_964461245.1 uncultured Prolixibacteraceae bacterium
AACAGATCCGCGCCGCCGGCTACACGCCCGAACAGATCGATATCGTGCTGCTGAATCCGGATCAATGCATAATAGGCCACACTCACCACCCTGGTAAATGATTCCCTTCCGGGATCCGAGAATGTACCCACCTGCTCCAGAAAAATGTTCTCCAGCCCCGTGGTCTGGTTTAATACCCTGCATGCAGCTTCTTCGCACGACTCCTTCTCTCCGACAAAACCGCCCATCAATGACCATTTCCCTTTCACAGGTTCAAAACCACGGGGGTATAAAAGAAGTTTCAATTCTTCATTTTCATAGCCAAGGATCACACAGTCGACTGCCAGCAGAAATTTATGATGTCCTTTGTAATAATCAACCATAGGTTTTCATCTCTTTGGAATGGTTAAAAGTAATAAATACTTTTTAATAAAAAAACAGTTGCCCCCAAGAAAAATACCTCAGAGGCAACCGTCAGACAAAAGGGTCATAAAAGACTAAAATTTCAGCTTCTAATCCCCTCAGTAATTATACCGGAATATCCTTATTTACATTTTTACTTCCGATCAGGGCATAGAATAAAAGATAGGCAAGACATATAAAGATCACCCAATAGCTGGGCAGATATCCGGCAATATCGGCCATTTTTCCCTGCAGTGCAGGAAGAATACCGCCACCGCAGACCAAGACCATGAAAATGCCGGATGCTGCTGCCAGGTATTTACCCAGTCCTTCCACTGCCAGGTTGAAGATACTTCCCCACATGATGGAAGTGCAAAGTCCCACCAGTACAATGAACATGGCATTGATAGGGACCAAAGCCATTCCGAAGGAGATGCCTCCGGCAGCCGACCTTTGCAATACGGGCAACGAAACCTGTGTAGCAACGGGTGAAAAGATAGCGAGTGCAATGAGCACCAGCCCAACGGCAGAAGTAACGGTAAGCATTAATTTACTGGATACTTTGTTCCCGACGGAAGCTCCGGTCAAACGTCCGATCAACATAAGGAACCAATAGGTCCCAGCGACAAATCCGGCAGTTGTCTTTCCGACAGGTGTTTCAGAAAGCCACAGGTTCATAATACCCGGCGTTCCGACTTCCACACCCACATATACGAATATTGCGATAGCTCCCAGAATGAAATGACGGAATTTCAGGGCGCCCGACATCAGCTTGCCCAAAGGCTCACCGGCCTGTTCGGCATGAGGTTCGGGAATGCTTACTGCCCACAGCACAAAAAACACCACAGCAAAAACAGCCATGGCAATGTACATTACCGGAAAAACATCCTTAATTGTAGCTTTGGCGGCTTCACCGATAAGAACCCCGACAAAAGCAGGGGTGAAAGTTGCCATGACAGAATTGAATGAACCACCGACCTGGATCAGCTGGTTGCCTTTATTTCCGCCACCACCCAGGGTATTCAGCATCGGATTGACCACCGTATTCAACAAACACATGGAAAATCCGGCTACGAAGGCACCAAGCAGATATACGGCAAAAGCCGAACCGGGGCCTGCGTATCCTGAAAGATACTGGATAAAAACACCCAGAAAACCAATAGCAATAGCAATCAGCGCTGTTTTCTTATAGCCCAGTTTTTGCAAAAGGATACCTCCCGGTATTCCCATGACCGCATAGGCGATGAAATTAGCCGCATTTCCCAACAATCCCAGAAAGTTGGAAATGTTAAACTGTTCTTTCAATACAACACCCATCGGCGCAGCCAGATTCGTCACAAACGAAATCATACCGAAAAGCAGGATCATCATAATGATCGGTAGCGTATAACTTTTTTTCTCAGTCATAATAAATCAATATTATTTAGGTTATTAATTTGGTTTTATTTTTTAAAAGAGCCGTTTGGCGCCATCCCCGATTTCAGCAACGTAAAATGCAGGTTTCAGTCCGGTCTTCAGCTCATAGTTTTTACCCACTTGGGCAATGAAGGTATCCACTGCTTCATTTTTCACCAGGCTGACTGTACAACCGCCAAATCCGCCGCCGGTCATCCGTGATCCGATGACGCCCTCGATCTTCCGGGCCTCCTCCACCATGGTATCCAGTTCAAGCCCCGTAACTTCATAATCATCACGCAGTGAATCGTGTGAACCGTTCATCAGCAATCCGAATTGATCAATATTTCCTGTCTGGAGTTCTTTTACAGCCTGTTCAGTCCTGGCAATTTCGCTGATTACGTGGCGTGCCCGCTTCCTGGCCGCTTCATTCTCAATCTTATCCTCAAGCGTTTTAAATTCTTCGGGACTGACTTCCACCAGTTTTTTGATGGGTTTGTATTTACTGATCGCCTCCACGGCCGCATGACATTCTGAAACCCTCAGGTTATACATTCCAGAATCGAGCTTATGCGGACTATTGGTATTGCTGATCACAATCTTGATCCCGTGGAGTTTGACCGGCACCAGTTCATATTCCAACGTATCACAATTCAGGAATACAGCATGTTCTGCCTGTCCCATTCCTGAAACAAACTGGTCCATGATGCCGCACATCACACCGGCAAATTCATGTTCCGCCTTCTGGCTCATCTTGATCAGTTCAATCCGATCAAGACCGATCCCCCATGTTTCATTGATGGCAACGGCTGTAACCATTTCAAGAGCAGCAGAAGAAGAGAGCCCTGCACCATTGGGCACATCCCCGTAAATCAGGATATCAGCGCCCTGGTCAAAAACGATCCCCTTTTTCAGGAATTGGGCAAAAACACCAATCGGGTAATTCACCCACTCCTTACCCACTTTTTTGTTCAGGTCCTCCACTTTGACCTCCGTTTCAAACGGCAGATTCAGTGAGGCAAACCGTACACTGCTCCGGTCGGTCTTTCGCAGGAAAAGGTATGCGCCAAAACTCAACGCACAGGGGAATACAAATCCCCCGTTGTAATCGGTATGTTCTCCGATCAGATTTACCCTGCCGGGCGAAAAAAAACCGTGAAAATCTCCCTCACCATACTTCTCAATAAACTTCTGTTTTAGTTCAGCAATAGTCATAACTATATCGATTTTTAGTTTTATTTGACAAAAGATGCAGTCTGAGCAAAAGTAGAAATATTTTTCACACATCGCTTTTTAAATTTAAAAAGACATTTTCCTAACTTTGGCGAACATGAATTAACCAGGCTTAATCAGAACATCAAACTATGAAAATCTCAAAATCAATATTCGGCAAATTGCCGGACGGCAAGGTGGTATTCCTTTATACCCTCCACAACGACAATGGAATTGAAGTGGGGATTATCAATCACGGGGCAATCATCACTTCCATCACAACTCCAGATAAAAACGGGAATATCGCAAACATCGTCTGTGGTTTTGATAAACTGGACGCTTACCTGAGTGAAAAATACCTGTCCGGTTATCCCTATTTCGGAAGCATTATCGGAAGGGTATGCAACCGTATCAAAAACGGAAGATTTACCCTGAAAGGAACAGAATACCAGATGGCTGTAAATAACGGTCCCAACCACCTTCATGGCGGAACAGTGGGATTTGACCGGCGTTTCTGGCAGGCTGAAGCGCTGTTTGAGGACGAAAAGGTTGGGGTTCTCTTCTCATATCTGAGTCCCGACGGAGAAGAGAATTATCCCGGCAACCTCAATGTAAGCTGCCTCTATTCCCTGAATAATGAGAACGAGTTGGCACTGGACTATTTCGCCAACACCGATCAGACCACCCTCATCAAT
Source organism: uncultured Prolixibacteraceae bacterium (assembly GCA_964461245.1). Classification (GTDB taxonomy): domain Bacteria; phylum Bacteroidota; class Bacteroidia; order Bacteroidales; family Prolixibacteraceae; genus UBA1413. The sequence goes on from CAYWTT010000441.1 coordinate 3,684, forward strand.
CTGACCAACCATACCTATTTTAACCTTACCGGAGGAAAAGAAAAAATTCTGGATCATGAACTGATCCTGGCGACCAATTACCTTACCGAATCGGTCGACCTGATTCCCACCGGGAAAATGCTCCCCGTAGCAAATACGCCTTACGATTTCACTTCTTTCAAGCCTATCCGTCAGGATATGGCCACGCTTCCG
>CAYWTT010000442.1:0-3869 GCA_964461245.1 uncultured Prolixibacteraceae bacterium
AAGATGAACTTTTTGAAGATTCCGCCCGGTTGGTGGTCATTCACCAGTCAGGGTCCACTTCACTTATCCAGCGGAAACTGGCCATCGGTTATAACCGGGCAGGCCGGATCATGGATCAGCTTGAAAAGGCAGGGATTGTTGGTCCCGGCGAAGGCAGCAAACCCCGTCAGGTATTTATACAGGATGAGTACAGTTTGGAACAATTATTGAGGAACCTCTGACGGTCAGTTCATCCGGCCATCTTTCAGGAAATTGAATATCCTAAAATTTAAAAGAGTTATATTCGAAATGAGAAAAGTAATTTTTATCCTTTGTTCGTTGTTAGCTGTGACCGTTTCAGCGCAAAATGACCAGAAAGCAAGGCAGATGCTGGAACAGACCAGTAAAAAAATGCAATCTTATCAATCCATCTCCGCCCTGTTTTCGTTTACCATGGATAACGCAAAAATGAATATTCATGAAAAAAACAGCGGATCCTTATTGCTGAAGGGGGATAAATACCAGGTGAAATTGCCGGAAATGGGGATGCAGGTGTTTTGCGACGGACAAACCGTGTGGAATTACATGAAGGAAGCCAACCAGGTTACCATCAGTAAAGCGGGTGAAGAAGGACAGGGAGTGATCGATCCGACGACCATCTTTAACGTCTATCAGGAAGGGTACACACAGAAATTCCTGGAAGAAAAGCAGGTGAGCGGTAAACAGATTGCATACATTGAACTGGTACCTCAGGATAAATCCAAAGATTTTAATAAACTGGTAGTCGGGATCGAAAAGGATAAGCTGCAGGTGAATTCATTGGTCACCCACGGGAAGGACGGCAATGTGTATGGGATTTATGTAAATGATTTTAAAACCAATTTACCTATTGCCGATGCTGAGTTTGTCTTTAATAAGGCAAAATTCGGGAACGTAGAAGTTGTTGATTTCAGGTAAGCAGCTTTGTTTCACACCGGGCTTTGGGCTGTCCTGCGCACCATTTTCCCCTACGGCTGATTTTCGAAAAGGAACGTCAGGCAGGAAGAGATTTCCGGACATTACCGGCAGGTCAGAAAGGAAGACCGGTCAGCGGTTCAGAAAATACAACAGCGCAAGGCGGTATGATTTCAGTCCGAATCCCATGATGCAGCCTTTGCATACAGGGCCAATGACCGATTGATGCCTGAAATTCTCGCGGGAAAGGGTGTTTGAAATATGAACCTCTATTACGGGAGTGGTGACAGCTGAAATGGCATCCCGGATTGCCACCGAGGTGTGGGTGTATCCTCCTGCATTCAGGATAATTCCGTCAAAGGAAAATCCGTATTCATGAATTTTATCGATAATTGCACCTTCTGTGTTTGATTGGAAATAATCCAGATTGACGTCAGTAAATTCAAATTTCAACATTTGAAAGAATTCTTCGAAAGTTGAACTTCCATATACAGAGGGCTCTCTGAGACCCAGAAGATTTAAATTAGGTCCATTTATTATCAATATATTCATTTTTTTTAATTTTTTTATTTATCTTAATATAACTTTTTTCAGGATAGATCGTAGCCTGAAATAACAGATTGTGAATAAGACTGAAACAAATATATAGGTTTTATCAGGGATTTAGGATTACATTCAAGGTTTTGTATTTCGTTCATATCAAAAATTGGTAAAGATGAAATGGTCAGACAGTAAAAAAGGGTATGAGAATTTTCTGAAGTTAGAAAAATCTCTTTCGCAGAACTCGGTATCGGCTTACATTAACGACATCAATAAGCTGATCTCGTTTCTGGATGATGAATTTAAAAAGGTTCCTCCGGATAAAGTGAAATTAATGCATTTGAAAAAGTTTCTCGAATGGCTCAATAATAAAGGGGTAAGTCCGAGGACACAAGCAAGGACAATTTCAGGTATTAAATCATTCTTCAAATACTTGCTGATTGAAGAAAAGATACAGAATGATCCCACCTCGTTGCTGGAATCTCCCAAAGTGGGCAGGAAACTCCCGGATGTATTGTCGATCGAGGAAATTGATTTGCTGATCGATTCGGTCGATGTCTCCAAATCGGAAGGGCAGAGAAACAGGGCCATGCTGGAAACACTTTACAGCTGTGGTGTAAGGGTATCGGAACTTGTTAACCTGAAAGTCAGCAATCTTTTTTTTGATGAAGGATTCATCAGAATTGAGGGAAAGGGTGAAAAGGAAAGGTTGGTCCCCATCAGCAAAAGTGCCATAGATGAGATAACCAAATACATGGAGGGTTACCGTAAAGGGCTGAACATAAGTAAGGACAGCACCAATATCCTTTTTCTGAACAGGAGAGGGAAAAAGCTCAGCAGGGTAATGGTTTTCACCATCATCAAAGGACTTTCAGAGAAGGTAGGTCTGGGAAAGAAAATCAGTCCGCACACATTCCGGCACTCTTTTGCCACTCACCTTATCAACGGGGGTGCTGATCTGAGGGCTGTCCAGGAAATGCTAGGACATGAATCCATTCTGACGACGGAGATATACACCCATTTGGATAAAGATTATCTGAAAAGTACCATACAGCAGTTTCATCCCCGTTCCTGATCCAGGCGATGAAACTGTCGCTGCTGTATTAATTATTGCTTAACATTATTCTCCGGAATTCACACCCGTTCCGATTCATTGTCGATTCGGTTTATATTTGTAACCGGTATCGGATTACCGAATATAAACATTTGAATTATAAATCAATAATTGGAATTATTTATGACAAATCACAAGAAGTTGAAAGCCTGGGTGGAAGAATGGGCCGCATTATGTCAGCCTGATCAGGTGTATTGGTGCAACGGTTCTGAAGAGGAGAATCAGGAGTTGCTTGACATGATGGTGAAAACAGGTGCTGCAGTAAAACTGGACGAGAGCAAACGTCCGGGTAGTTACTATTTTCAGAGTGATCCTTCAGACGTAGCCCGTGTTGAGGACAGAACATATATCAGCACAACCAAAAAAGAAGATGCTGGTCCGACGAACAACTGGTGCGATCCTGCAGAGTTGAAGGCCACCATGACCGAATTGTACCGGGGCTGTATGAAAGGCCGTACAATGTATATCATTCCGTTTAGTATGGGTCCACTGGGATCTGATATTGCTCACCTTGGGGTGCAGATTACCGATTCAGCTTATGTGGTGGTAAATATGCGTATAATGACCCGCATGGGGAAAGCAGTGCTCGACCTGTTGGGAGAAGATGGTCACTTTGTGCCTTGCATGCACTCTGTGGGTGCTCCACTGGAACCGGGACAACAAGATGTAGCATGGCCCTGTGCTCCCATTGCCCAGAAATACATCTCCCATTTCCCTGAAACGGGTGAGATCTGGTCGTACGGATCGGGCTACGGCGGAAATGCCCTGTTGGGTAAGAAATGTTTTGCCCTGCGCATCGCTTCATATATGGCCAAGCAGGAAGGCTGGATGGCCGAGCATATGCTGATCATGGGACTTACCAACCCCAAGGGAGAGAAGAAATACATAGCAGCCGCCTTCCCGAGTGCTTGCGGAAAAACCAACCTGGCTATGCTGATCCCTGCTATTCCCGGATGGAAGGTGGAAACCGTGGGAGATGATATTGCCTGGATGAAATTCGGCAAAGACGGCAGACTCTATGCTATAAATCCCGAAGCTGGTTTCTTTGGCGTGGCTCCAATGACCTCAATGGATACCAATCCGAATGCCATGCTGAGCATGACAAAAAACTCCATTTTTACCAACGTGGGTTTAACTCCCGACGGTGATGTATGGTGGGAAGGTATCGGAAGCGATTGTCCGGCGGGTACCATCAACTGGAAGAACAAGGTGCATGATCCCGCTTCAGGCGAGGTTGTGGCTCATCCGAATGCCCGTTTTACCGCTCCGGCAAGCCAATGCC
>CAYWTT010000443.1:0-3859 GCA_964461245.1 uncultured Prolixibacteraceae bacterium
GCGATGGTCTGCATCATTTCTTCCCTGGATAAAAGAACTGGTTTTGCAGAATCTGAAGAACGGGATCAAAAAACAGATTGTAAAATGCAGGAATAAACAGAAGGGGGGATATGATCCCGACATTTCGTCTACCGGACAAGTTTTGTGATTTGAGATTATTGGTGTCAGATTAATCTTCCACCGCAGAGGCGCCAGGGTGCAATAAAGAATTCTTGATTTCAGATTGCAGATTGGCGATTGGCAATTGCAGATTTTTTAGAAACAAAACTCCATGTGCGGACAAGTATGGTGATCCGGAACATCTGTTTATCCTTCAACTTATTTTCTTCATTCTTCACTCTTCATTCTTCATTTTTCTTTATATTTGACCTGCAAATCCCGGCACATGGCAATGTGCTTAATCCGGGCTTGATAGCCAATGAAACGATTTTACAGGCAGTTAGCCACTGACATAACTATAGCCGTATTAATTTTCCTGGTGTCCCTGTCGATCCATGAAGGTTCATTTCTGCAGGAAATCAGGAACTTCGGAGTTCCGGCCCTGATTTATTACGGATTTCACATTTTCGTTTCCCTGGCCAACCGGAAATTCGAAACGGATGAGCGTTACAGTTCGACCGAACTGTTCAAACCTTACTTGCTGAGCTGGCTCTATTCCTCCTGTTTTGCCCTTTTAATCCTGGTCACTTTTCAGATATCCGACTTCTCCCGGCTGATGATCCTGACCAATATGTTCGGACTGTTGGCCGGTGAATCACTACTGGTGTTCTTCCTCAATCTTTTCCGGAAGTCTGTGCCCATGCGGGAACCGGAAGACATCAGCGAGTTAAATCCCAAGGTATTGGAAACACTCTATCCTGAAATAAAAGAAAAACGTCCGGGACTCAAAAAGAAAGTTATCCTCCCCCCTTCGTTAAAAGAAGGGAATGTGGCATTTGAATTCGCATCCAAGTGGTTCAATCTCACCGCCGATACCTGCCAGATTCTGGAAACCACCAACCACTCAAACATCCTGGGGGTACATCCCGGTGAATATGATCAGATCATCAACTTCCAGAACATCAACCACATACCCCGAATTAACCACTTTTTTGAAGCTGCAAACAGCCGCCTTCCAATGGGAGGATTGCTGATGGTGTGTGCCGAAACCACCGACCAGCGCAAAAACAGGATTCTGAAGAAATATCCGCCCCTGCTGAACCGGATCTATTACCTGGGTGACTATTTGCTAATGAGGGTTTTCCCCATGTTCCCAGTAGGAAAAAAAATCTATTTTGCTCTTACCAAAGGGCAGAGCAGGGTGATCAGCACACCGGAAGTGTTGGGCCGGTTGATTTCCTGCGGATTTGAGATCGCGGCCGAGAAAAAAAACACCGTCCGGTATTACGTGGTGGCCAGGAAGATCAGACTACCCGCCATACACAATTACGCCACCTATGGTCCCCTGATCCACCTCAACCGGATCGGAAAAGACGGAAAGATCATTAAAGTCTACAAACTGCGAACCATGTTCCCCTATAGTGAATATGTGTATAATCAGAATAAACTGACCAATGGAGGGAAAATCAAAAACGACTTCCGGATCACGGCTGTAGGGAAGTTCCTCCGCCGTTACTGGCTGGATGAATTGCCCGGTTTATACAACTGGCTGTGTGGAGAGGTCAAGATCGTGGGAGTGAGGCCGCTCAGCCGGCATTATTTCAACCTGTATACCTCTGAACTACAGCAAAAAAGGATTCAGACAAAACCCGGACTTATTCCTCCCTTTTATGCCGATCTGCCCCAAACCCTCGAGGAGATCATGGAATCGGAAATGCGTTATCTGGAATGCTACGAAAAAGCGCCGCTCAGAACCGATGTCCGCTACTTTTTGAAAGCCATGTACAACATTGTTCTGAAAGGGGTTAAAAGTCAATGAGATAAAAGGTTCAATATTGTTCAAAATGGTTCATCCCGACACGACAATGCGTGTACGGGACCGCATGCCGGTTTTCGCCAGGTAGCGGATTGTCGGTTGTCAGTTGTCAGTTGTTTTGTTCCAGTCCCCACAAGTTTTTTGGCCTTTACGCTTAAAGAAATTATTCACCTTTCTCTTTAACAATCTCCAGGAGACATCTGAAAACGGCGCTTTAAAAAGCAGAAGGATAAAGTGAAAACCGGTGTAGATCCATTTGAACCAGAACTCATCCCATCCCGGATGATTCAACAGGAAAGCCTCCTTCTTCCAGCACAGCGGATATAAGACTCCGGAAGAAACCCCAAACAAGGCAGGATCATTAAAAACCACTGCAGCGATCCGACCGTAGCAAAAATATTTCTTTCTGATCCTTCCGGGCGGCAGAGCCCCGGGATCGGGCCGGCGAAGCTTTGCCAGCAGGTAAAAGTCACAGAGGCTTTTCATGCTTCCGGCAGAGGAAAGGAAGCGCCCGGAAGAGACAAGTTCACGCAAAAAGACCATTAATTGGGAATCGGGCAGAGACGAAACTAGGCAGTCCTCACCTACCCTTTTCGCACGGCTGAACATTTCCCCGGCAGACATCAGCTTTCCGAATTGTTCCCTGACCGGAGAACGGTGCAGCTCAACCGATGCAGGCTTTCCGGGAGCGTAGAGCGGGGAAAGATGGTGGTGATTCCCATAAGCATTATCCTCCTCCGGGTGTCGGTACGTTTCATAACCTGCTTCGGAAAGAGATCTCCATGCCTCTTCCGCTTTCCCTGGGGGAAGAAGAATATCCACATCCTGCATGATCCGGTCGCCCTCATCCGCATAAAGTCCCGAAAGCAGAAATCCAGCCCCTTTCATGAAGAGCGGCTCAATCCCCCTGGAACTGAGCAGGGAGGCTATTCCCAGGCACTGATCCCTGATTTTCCGGTTACGTTCCAGATTGAGCGCATAAACACCGTGTAAATGGTCTGCCAGATCAACCGGGATCAGGGATAACAGGCCGTTTCGCTGAAAGAGCGTGTACAAAGCCGGAAGCACAAGATGGCTGCTGCCCATCCAGACAAATTTTTCCCAGGGGATTTCACCCCGGGTGATCTGATTGACCACCTCCTCCCGTGCCGAAGGATTGCTTTCCATTGACAGGCATTTACCCATAAAAAGGAAAAGGTCGGAGTTTCTCATAGTACCCCCATTGGGATTGATTGAATGATGCGAATATAGCGGATTTGCGGGGAAAAACGGATCAAAAACTTTAGGGGTCAGATAATCCACAACTTTTGTTTTTAGCCTTCTCCGTGTTCGCCGTGGTTAAAAAACATTTGCCCTATTCCGAAAAATTTCGTATATTGTCTTGTTCTTTTCCTTGTTCCGGAAGGAAATAAACCCCTGTCTTCAGGCACATTACACAATTAAAGGGGAATACTCCCCCAGGCCGACGGAATGCGTTAAACCACTGATGTTCACTTAAGCCCCGATAAGGAAGGACTTTCTTTTCCGGGGATTTGAAATTTGTTTTGTGGCATTTTCCGGGCAGGGGTGCCCGGAGCATCTGAAAAGCGATGAGGAATTTTACTTTACCACGCGGAAGTAATCCTTATGGAACAGAACAATGCCACTTCGACCGGCGGGTAAATCCGGACACCCTGTTCCCGTGGTGGCTGATGCTGTATTGCTTGTTTTTCCTGCCGTCGAAGGGAGAATGTTCTATCCTTCGGATACCGGAAATGAAGATGGCCACACTGACCATCGTGACGCAACCCGCCAGTCGGATCGAATGTGAAGACCATATTGTCACCTTCAGGGTGGTAATCTCGGGAGGTACTGAACCCATCGAATATGTATGGCAGAGACAGCGACCCGGTGAGCCCGGATTTTCGGATATCCCTGCAGAGGCGCCGGGGATAAGTTATCCAA
>CAYWTT010000444.1:0-3858 GCA_964461245.1 uncultured Prolixibacteraceae bacterium
GGGCAAAGGAGAACGCTTCCCACCGATTACAATGCATTTCTCCACATTGCGGAGGATGGAGCCGTGTCCTGTTTTACCGGAAAGATTGAAATGGGACAAGGAGTGGTTACCTCCTTGGCGCAGATGATGGCAGATGCCCTTGACGTGGAGTTTGAAAAGGTAACCATGGTTATGGGAGATACTGCCCTTTGTCCTTACGATGCCGGTACCTGGGGATCGCTGACCACCAGGGTATTCGGTCCTGCCATGCTGGCTGCAGCTGCCGAAGCAAGGGCTATTTTGCTGGAGATGGGGGCAACCCGTTTGAAAGCTACCCCGGAAGAGCTTATTGTAAAGAAAGGAGTTATAACGATTAAAGGGGAAACAAGGAAAGCCGTAAGCTACGGAGAACTCACCAAAGGACAGAATATCAGGAGATTTCTGGAGAGAAAGCCCAAACCTAAGGATTTTTCAGAATACAGGATCATGGGAACGCCAATGAACCGGGTGGATTCCGTGGCCAAGGTGAAGGGAGAAGCTCTTTATGCAGGAGATTACTCCATGCCGGGAATGGTATATGCCAGCATATTACGACCTCCGTCCCACGGAGCCAGCCTGGTCTCGGCCGACACTTCGGAAGCTGAAAAAACAGAAGGTGTGTTGCTGATTCGTGATAAGGATCTCATCGCAGTTTTGCATACTGATCCTGAAAAGGCCGGACAGGCTTTGTCAAAAATCAAGGCCGACTATATTTTCCGGGAAATGGAAGTTGACAATGCCACGGTTTTTCAGCGGATGCTTCAGGTCCCGTCTGAAACACGAGTGGTCAACTACAAAGGGGATACCGAAACCGGTAAGAGGCTATCCGGATTGTGGTTTGAAAGTCAGTATAATAACCATTATGTAGCCCACGCCCCTGTCGAGACTCACACAGCCCTTGCATGGATGGAAGGAGATACAATGATGGTTAGGGCTTCCACACAGTCTCCCTTTGGCACGCAGGAGTCCGTGGCGCAGGAATTGGGTATGGAGCGGGAAAAGGTCAGGGTTATCACTCCCTTCCTAGGGGGAGGTTTCGGAGGGAAAGCCCCCAGCCGGCAAGCTACGGAGGCAGCCCGACTGGCTCGACTTTCCGGGAAACCCGTCATGGTGGTCTGGACCCGGCAGGAGGAGTTCTTTTACGATACTTTCCGGCCTGCGGCAGTCGTAAAAATCACGTCGGGGATGGATAAATCAGGCCACATCACCTTGTGGGATTTTCACGAATATTTTGCAGGATCAAGGGGATCGGAAACCATCTATGACGTGGCTAACCAGAAAACCACCAGTCATTTTTCCTCTACGGTCCATCCTTTCGGGACGGGAGCATGGCGTGCACCTGCCAACAACACCAATACCTTTTCGCGGGAATCACAGATCGATATGATGGCATCGGCAGTCGGCACAGATCCCATTGAATTCAGGCTGAACAACCTGAAAGATGAACGCATGATCGGAGTTTTGCAGGCTGTTGCAGGCCTGGCAAAGTGGGCTCCCTCCCCATCTCCGAGCGGCAGGGGATTTGGAGTTGCCTGCGGATTTGATGCGGGAACCTACGTGGCCCATATTGCTGAAGTAAAGGTAGATGTGAAAACAGGACATGTGCAGGTAGTTAAAATTTTCTGTGCCCAGGACATGGGATTTTGTGTAAATCCGGAAGGATCAAAAATCCAGATGGAAGGATGCATCACCATGGGATTGGGTTATGCCCTTACTGAAGAGGTTGAATTCAGCGGAGGAGTGATTAAAACCACCAACTTCGGCACATATAAAATACCCAAATTCACCTGGGTTCCCGAAATAAAAACCGCAATTCTCGATAGGCACACAGCTTCCCAGGGAGGGGGAGAACCAGCCATCATCTGTATGGGTGGGGTTATTGCCAATGCTATATTTGATGCCTGTGGGGCAAGGTTATACACCCTTCCCATGACCCCGGAGAGAATTCTGGAAGCTATAGCCAAAAATAAAAAATAAGGACAATTTCTTTCGCTTAGTTTTATACAGACAGCAGGTCAGAGGATACCTGACCATCAGTTTAACTTTTTCCAATTTAACTGAATTGTAATATTTATGTAATAATTTTGTAACAATCCCATAGTCAATTTGTAACAGAAGAAGCGGAATCCAGACTAGAAAACTACCAAAATATACCAGGCATGTTTAACTTATTGATTATCATCATTGTACTTGCACTTGTTTTTGATGTCATCAACGGTTTTCACGATGCTGCCAATTCGATAGCCACTGTTGTTTCCACCAAAGTGCTTGCCCCCCTGCCTGCAGTCATGATGGCAGCTTTTTTTAATTTCCTGGCATATTGGATATTTAACCTGAAAGTTGCCAATACCGTAGCCAAGACGGTCGAACATGGTTCAATCAACCTGGAAGTGATTCTTGCAGGTATAATCGCCGCCATCATCTGGAATTTGCTTACCTGGTGGTTAGGAATTCCTTCTTCCTCTTCCCATACCCTTATCGGAGGTTTTGCCGGAGCAGCAGTTGCGCATACCCAAACTTTTACCGTGATCAATAAAGCAGTGATTCTGAAAACCATCGGATTCATCTTTGTAGCTCCGTTTATCGGGATGTTTTTTGCATACCTTATTACCTTGGCAATTCTTTGGAGCTTCCGAAGGGCAAATCCCCAATTTGCCCACAAGTTGTTCCGAAGAGGGCAGCTGTTGACCTCAGCGTTGTTCAGTCTGGGGCACGGAGGGAGCGATTCGCAGAAGGTGATCGGTATCATCAGTGCAGCCATGTTGGTTTATGTTGCACACTTGCAGGCTGTGGGAGCGGAAATCCCGCACTGGGCCCATGTAACTGAAAAAGTCAATGAAGCAGGGTTATTACAGTTGCATGTTCCTCCCTGGATACCCATTGCATGTTATTCGGCAATTGCCATCGGAACCATGGTTGGAGGATGGAGAATTGTCAAAACTATGGGATCAAAAATCACCAAATTAACCCCAATGGAAGGAGTAGCCGCTGAAACTGCAGGAGCGGTAACCCTGTTCGGGGTTTCCCAGGGACTTGGGATACCGGTTAGCACAACCCATACCATAGCCGGTGCCATTATGGGCGTCGGCATGACCAAACGCCTCTCTGCAGTCAGGTGGGGAGTGGCAACCAACCTGGTAATAGCATGGATCCTCACCATTCCTGCAAGTATGCTCATCGCTGCTTTGACCTACTTTTTAATTGATCTGATTCCCTTGTTCAGGTACTGATTTCCCGTATTTGTATACAGCCCCGGTTGTTACCCTGCTCATCGGAAGGATTTTCCTATCCGATGAAAGTAATCCGTCGGTTGAATTTGTTCAACCGAAAAAAAAAAACGGTCCAACGCAAGAAAATCCTTTTTCAGGTGTCTTATCTTTATTCACACCAAATAAATCGGTTTGGACGAAGGAAATATCATAAAAAATTTAATAGAGGGAGATGAGCGGTCTTTCAGAATATTGGTTGACCAGTTTCAGGTTCCGGTAATGAATATTTGCCGGGGGATCGTTCATAACCGGGAAGATGCAGAAGATATAGCCCAGGAGGTTTTCATGGAGGTATTCAGGTCAGTCAGAAATTTCAGGGCAGATTCAAAATTGTCGACCTGGATATACCGGATTGCCGTAAACAAGTCCATTAATCATGTACGCAGTCAAAAGCGAAAAAAGTGGCTGATCCCTCTCGAAAGGCTGTTTTCCTCCCATCACGAACTGCAGACCTACGAAGATCCTGTGCCGCTTCCATCAGAGGGAATGGAAAGGCAACAGCAGATGAAACAACTTCATTCAGCCATTACCGGTCTGCCTGAAAATCAACGCATCGCTTTTACCCTGAACA
>CAYWTT010000445.1:0-3823 GCA_964461245.1 uncultured Prolixibacteraceae bacterium
CTGAGTGAGGCCACCAGTTATGGTAAGCCGGTGATATTGTACGATGCCAGCTCCCGGGGTGCCATCAACCACATGAACCTGGCCCGCGAGATTTTGCAACGGAACGATATGACCAAATTACGCCAGGAAGAAAAACTGAACAAACAATAGAACAGGAAATGGTAAAAAAGAACGCGCTGGGGAGAGGCCTGGGTGCATTGATCGATGATGCCGATATCATAAAGGAACAAATATCGGGAGTGGCAGAAGTGGAGATCAGCAAAATTGAAGCGAATCCCTATCAGCCCCGAACTTCATTTGACGAAGATAAACTGGAGGAACTGGCTGCCTCCATTGCGCAGATCGGCCTGATCCAACCCATTACCCTGCGAAAAACCGAAGATGACAAATACCAGATCATCACGGGAGAACGCAGGTTCAGGGCAGCACAGATTGCCGGGCTTATCAGAATTCCCGCTTTTATCCGGGAAGCCAATAACGATTCCATGCTGGAAATGGCCCTGGTGGAGAATATCCAGCGGGAAGACCTGAATCCCATTGAGATTTCTATCAGTTATCAGCGACTGATCGACGAATGTAACCTTACCCAGGAAACCCTCAGTACCCGGGTGGGTAAAAAACGATCGACTGTAGCCAACTATCTCCGGTTGCTGAAGCTTCCCGCTGAAATTCAAAAGGGATTGCGGGAAAAACAGATCTCGGTAGGACATGCCAAAGCACTGATCAACATTGAAGAGGAGGATACCCAGATCATGCTGTTCAGACAAATTCTCCGCTACGATTTTTCCGTCCGGAAAATTGAGGAGATCGTCAGAGAATTGAGTGAACAGAATCCGGAGAAGGAAAAGGAAATCAAGGTAAAAGAAAATTTGCCCGAACATCTTCAACCCGTGAAGCACCTCCTGGACAACTTCTTCCCGGCTCCGGTGAAACTGGCAACCAACGGAGATGGCAAAGGAAAGATCATTATCTCCTTCCGGTCAGAAAATGAGCTTCATGAAATTGTTAAAATTCTTGAAAACCAAAAATAACCACTCCTGATTGTTACCTTACTTAGAAACGTTCTATTAATTTTGCCGATAAAGAAGAGAGTGTGAACGAAATTCAGAAGGCGTATAAGATAATAATCCACATTGGCGTTTTTTTAATAATGACCAATGTCTTGTATGCCAATACACTGCCACAAGACACGGTCAAGGTTATCAAACCCGGAACCACACTTCTTCCTGATTCTGCAAAAACCGCAGAAGCTAAACAGGCTGAAAAGATAGCCGAACCTGTCCATTCTCCAAGAAAAGCATCCCTTTATTCTGCTGTTTTACCCGGATTGGGACAGGCATACAATAAAAAATACTGGAAAATTCCGCTGATTTATGGCGGATTTGGAGCTTTTGGCTATTTCATCGGATGGAACAATAAAAATTACAACATTGCCAAACAGGCTTACAAGGACCTGACGGACGATGATCCGGCCACAGATTCCTACATGGATCTGAAACAGATTGTCTATTATGACCTGAACAATTCGTCCGATGTTTCCAACCTGAAACAGGGATTGACCTCAAGCCAGGATTATTATCGCAGGAACCGCGATTTGCTGATCATCATCACCTGTGCTTTTTACGGATTGAATATCATTGATGCCAGTGTGGATGCCCATTTCTTCAAATTTGACATCAGCGATGACCTCACTCTGGATGTGGAACCGGTCATTCAAGAGGCCAGGAATCAACACATTTTTTCATTAAATTGCACATTCAATTTCTGAACCGAAAGAAGAATTAACTTCAACCTGATCAGTCATGATGAATTCATTCATAAAATCATTATCCCTGACCCTGATATTTCTGTCTTCCTACCTGTGCGCTGCAGGAGATAAAAGCGTTCATGACGGGGATTGCCCACTGCCGTGGTGTGGTGACACCACATCGGTTTCGTCTTCTCTGTTATCTCCCGATGAAACCGGCAGTTCCTTTTTCAGAGCTAAACTAGACAGTATGGCCAACAGCTGGTATATTCAGAAAATGTTCAACAATAAACTGGATTTTTCCGTTCACCACCATGATATCCTTTCTGATTCCCTGATCATTTCAAGGCTTCAGAAAGCTGAATCAGCCATTAAACTCTCCTATAACTCCATTGTCCGTGATTATATTGAGACTATCGTAAACCGGAAACCAATCCAGACAGAGATATTACTTGGGTTATCGGCCTATTATTTTCCTATTTTCGAGGAGATCTTTGACCGCTATAATCTGCCGCTTGAGCTCAAATACCTGGCCATTATCGAGTCGGCTCTGAATCCGAAAGCCAAATCTCCGGCCGGTGCCGTCGGATTATGGCAATTTATGTACGGTACAGCCAAAGGACTGAACCTGGAGGTATCCACATTTATTGATGAAAGGCGTGATGTATTGAAGTCGACGGAGGCAGCTGCCATTTTTCTGAAGAAATTATACGATGTGTACCACGACTGGCACCTGGTCATTGCCGCATACAATTGCGGACCAGGGAATGTAAATAAAGCCATAGACAGGGCCGGCGGTAAAACCGATTACTGGAAAATCTATTTTGCCCTGCCCCGCGAGACCAGGGAATTTGTACCCGGATATATCGCTACAACCTATATCATGAATTACTACCGTGAGCACCATCTGACACCGAGATATCCCTCCCTGTCACTTCACACCGATACGCTGATCATCAACAAATACCTGAACCTGAAACAGGTTTCCGATAACCTTAAAATAGACCTCGAATCTTTACGTGAACTAAATCCGGTCTTCCGTCGCGATGTCATTCCCGGAACTCCGGGGAAAGGTTATCCGCTCCGTATTCCGGTTGAACTGGTCGCCTCTTTCATTGAAAAGCAGGATACCATCTTTCAATACGACAGGGAGAAGCTTTTTCCCGGCAATTCCGTTCCACAAACTAAAAACGTCATGGAAGATTATGACATCGGTAATCTGGAAGGAAAGGCCAAAGTCATGTATACCGTCAAGCCGGGAGATAATCCGGGATATATTGCCGACTGGTTCGATGTGTCGGTGGCTGAACTGAGACTATGGAACAGAATCAGCCGTAACCTGATCCGCGCCGGGCAGAAGCTGGTCATCTATGTGCCGGATAATAAAAGCGACTATTACCGGAAGATAAATAACCTCTCATTTAATGCCAAGCAGGAGTTATCGGGATATGCGGTGCAGGAGAATCAGGCACCCCCTGTTTCTACCACGCCTGCAACCGGCAGTGGCATGCTGGCTGAAAACAGTTCCATAGAATACATCTATTATACGGTACAGCGGGGGGACAATTTCTGGACCATCTCCAAAAAATATCCGGGGGTGACCAATATAGAAATCATGCAACTGAACAACATCTCGGATGCCGGCAGTCTGAAGGTGGGTCAAAAACTGAAGATCAAGCCCAAAACCTAATCAGATTATCTCCTTCAGGAAGTATTTCAAATCCGGTCTGCAGAGTATCATCAATCCCACCCCAGTCTTGATTTCAGCAAAACTGGGATCTGGGAAGGTTCTTTGGCGACAGGAACTCCGGCTTCATGGAACGCCCTGATCTTTTCTTCCGCGGTACCCGATCCGCTGGAAATGATAGCGCCGGCATGTCCCATCCTTTTTCCGGGAGGAGCAGTCTGACCGGCAATAAATGCCACCACGGGCTTGGTCATTTTTTCCTTTATGAAACGGGCAGCCTGCTCCTCAGCATCCCCGCCGATCTCACCGATCAACACGACACCCAGAGTCTCCGGGTCGTCTTCAAACAGCTGTAGCAGTTCCCGGTAATAAAGACCGGCAACCGGATC
>CAYWTT010000446.1:0-3817 GCA_964461245.1 uncultured Prolixibacteraceae bacterium
TGTGAATCGTCACTTCCTTACAGTTTCAGCGGTTCAGTCGACAGTTGGGCTTCGGGCTTGCTCTTCGATATCGTGAAAATCGACGGAAACAACCTGAGTTTTAAAAACAGGGAGCAGGATGACCACGGGGCAGGTTGGTGTGCGGCCAATTCCATGATGTGGCAATGCACCGCTGCCAAAATGGAGTGTTATGCCCCTCCAGGAGCATGGAACTGGGCATATGGTGTATGGGCCCAGTTTGCCGGGAACGGGATCTGGGTGGAACCAAACAGCCAGGTTTCTCCCTGGTCGCTCTACTATGCCCAATTGGCCGAACGTTTAGGAAAGCCTTACCGTGACTTTGAAAACCAGGTAACTCCTCCTCCGGGGAATCCTACCAGCAGTCCCACTGTTGAAATGGCTGCCTGGATGAATGATCAGGCCCATACTCCGGTGAGGACACTGAAGCAATTCATTCAACAAGCCGCTGTGAGAAATCCTATACCGCTTATTAACCAAGGGTGCATTCCGGTTAAGGATGCACCATTTAAACAACCGATGCAACCGGGTGTTCCCGACCAGGTAAAGTTGGAAAACGGCTGGCTTATCCATAACAAGGGAGTTGTGACCGGTAAGCGGCATGAAGTACCCTGGTGGAGGGGGGAGGCAAGGCCTTATGAAGCGAAAGTGGCAAAACCTGCCATAACCCGGTTTGTCCCTGGAAGAAACGGAACCGGATATACCGACGATCTGGAGGACGTTATCCGGTGGATGTCGGACAGCGACATTGCTGCACTTGATCACCATTACGGACTCTGGTACGACCGGCGACGCGACGACCACGAGCGGATAAGGAGATCTGATGGAGAAGTTTGGGCCCCCTTTTATGAACTTCCGTTTGCCCGCAGCGGAACCGGTATGGCCTGGGATGGATTAAGCCAGTACGACCTGACAAAATACAACGACTGGTATTGGAAACGGCTGAAAGATTTTGCCGATCTGGCAGATCAAAACGGAAAACTGCTGATCCATCAGCACTATTTCCAGCACAATATTCTGGAGGCAGGAGCCCATTGGGCTGATTTTCCCTGGCGGAGCGCCAACAACATCAACCGGACGGGATTTCCCGAACCGCCTCCCTATGCTGGTGATAAGCGGATATTTATGGATGAACAATTTTATGATGTGACCGATCCGGTCCGTCGCGAAATTCACCGTTCCTATATCCGTCAATGTGTGGGGAATTTCCCGGAGAACGCGGGGGTTCTACATTTGATATCTGCTGAATATACCGGTCCCCTTCATTTTGTCCGGTTCTGGCTGGATGTGATCCATGAATGGGAAAGGGAAACCGGTAAGCAGGTTCTGGTTGGGCTGAGCACGACTAAAGACGTGCAGGATTCCATCCTGGCCGATCCTTTACGTTCATCCTGGATAGACCTAATAGATATCCGTTACTGGTGTTACCGCGCCGACGGCTCTCTTTATGCTCCTCGGGGTGGTAAGCATCTGGCCCCCCGGCAACATGCCAGGCTGGTCGCTCCCGGTGGCCGCTCGTTTGAACAGGTTTACAGGGCTGTGGTTGAATACCGGAGCAAATACCCCGGAAAAGCGGTGATTTTCTCTGAAGGAAATTACGATCAGTTTCCTTGGGCAGTATTCATGGCAGGAGGTTCCATGGCCAGTCTTCCGGAAATTGAGGACCGCGGATTCCTGGAAAGTGCCTCCCGGATGAATCCGGTTTTGATACCTGGAGACAATGAAAACTGCAAAGCACTGGGAGCTCCGGAAGAGGGTTTTATCCTCTATTTCCGGTCTCCGGCAACCGTTTACCCCGATTTGACCGGATCTTCCGGAAAATTCAGGTTGATACGGATAGATCCTGTTAACGGAAAAGCTACAGCTGATTCCCGGACATGGAAAGGAGGCGGAAGAATTACCCTCCAAAATGACTCCGAAAAAGAAGTTGTATTTTGGATGAAGAAAGTCAGATAATAGAAAATAGCAGAGTCCGGAGTTCCGGAGCGCAGCAGAACTTTGAAAGTATTAAGGGATGACCTGAAAATAGCAGGGAGAAATCGGAAAAAAACTGATCCATTCGTGAAATGGGATGTAAAACGTTTGTATTTCCTGAAATAGAAGGGAAAAGAGATAAAATTAAATCGTTTCAAATATGGGAAAATATCTGTGTCTTATGCTTGTTCCTGTTTTAACATTCTCCGGTTGTCGCAAACCGGCAGAAACTCCGAAGATGGAACCGTTGAAAATATCGGAAAATCATCGCTTTTTTGCGGATGGAAAAGGGAATCCGTTTTTCTGGCTGGGTGATACAGGATGGCTGCTTTTTGGGAAACTGACCCGTGAAGAAGCGGATGCCTATCTGGAAAACAGGAAAGAAAAGGGATTCAATGTGATTCAGGTAATGGTGCTGCATTCGCTCTCAAACTGCAATATTTACGGTGATTCAGCTCTGGTAAAAGGCAATGTGGGGGAACCACTGGTAACTGATGGAAATTCTTTTGCAAATCCGGATGAATACGACTACTGGGATCATGTGGATTACATTCTCGACCGGGCAGAAGAGAAAGGACTGTACATGGCGCTGGTTCCTGTATGGGGCAGCAATGTAAAATCAGGATCGGTTTCCAGGGCACAGGCATCAATCTTTGCCCGGTGGCTGGCCGGACGGTTGAAAGACAGGCCGAATATCATTTGGCTGAACGGTGGGGATATCGCCGGAAGTGATTCTCTTGAAACGTGGAAAATCATCGGCAAAACACTTCGTGAGATTGATCCCAATCACTTGATCTCTTTCCATCCTAGGGGCAGGATGCAGTCTTCAGATTGGTTCCACAATGAAAGCTGGCTGGATTTCAATATGTTCCAGTCGGGACACCGGCGGTACGATCAGGACGATACAGAACGGAACTATGGGGAGGATAACTGGAGGTATGTGGAGGCAGATTACCGGATGGAGCCTGTCAAACCCACCCTTGATGGTGAACCCTCCTATGAAGGAATTCCCCAGGGATTGCATGATACTTTACAGCCCAGATGGAAAGATGCCGACATACGCCGATATGCCTATTGGTCGGTATTTGCCGGTGCCTGCGGATTCACTTACGGGCACAGCGCGGTGATGCAATTCTTCAAACCGGGTGCAAAAGGATCATACGGCGACAGGAAATTCTGGCATGAAGCCATCAACGATCCCGGAGCGGGGCAGATGACCTTCCTGAAAAAACTGATGCTTTCCCGTCCTTACTTTGAAAGAATTCCTGATCAAAGCCTGATCGCCGGGGATCCCGGACAAAAGTATGATTATCAGGCAGCTACCCGTGGTGAAAATTATGCCATGGTTTACACGTACAATGGACGGAATATTCTCGTCCATATGGACAAAATTGCAGGCGGACCGGTTAAGGCAACCTGGTTTAATCCGCGCGACGGCAGTGAAACAAAAATCGGTACCTTTCCGAATTCAGGAATCAGGGAGTTTGATCCTCCCGGAGAACCGACCGACGGGAACGACTGGATCTTGGTGCTGGATTTTATAAAATGAACCGGGAAGTTGGTTATCGGTTGTCGGCAGGCAAGAATAATCAGCTCCTTAAGGACAAGAGATTGTTTTAGTTTCCTCGCATACGCTCGTTCATTTGTTCGTTCGTTTTAACTAACTTTATGGTATGATGGTTCATAAAGTATTGATATTCATTTTTTTATGGGCTCTACTCTGTGGCTGTGGTCCTGAGAAAGCGGTTTATCTGTTCAGTTCCTTCAGAGAACCGGCCACTGAGGGACTCTTTCTGGCCTGGTCGGAAGATGGCTACCACTGGGA
>CAYWTT010000447.1:0-3804 GCA_964461245.1 uncultured Prolixibacteraceae bacterium
GGGCCTTTGACCTGCTGTTCCCTGATTTTATCGCTGATCTCATGTACCCTGCCCAGGTTGGTTTCCCTTGCCAGGACCAACACATCAGCAAACCGGGCATAATATTTTACTGCTTCAAAGTTGGTGATGTTCACCTGTGTGGAGATATGTACCTCAAGCCCGATCGACCGTGCATGGAGGATGACGGAAATGTCGGCGGCAATCACTGCGGAAACGCCCGCTTCCTTTGCCTTCCGGAGGATCTCGTGCATCATTCCGGTCTCATTGTCATAAACCTCTGTATTCAGGGTAAGATAGGTCCGGACATGGTGCGCGGCGGCAATTTCCGTGATTTTTTCCAGGTCAGCCAATGTGAAATTATGGGCTGAGCGGGCACGCATATTCAGGTGTTCAACACCAAAGTAAACCGAACCGGCACCTCCCTGGATGGCTGCCATCAGCGACTCATAGGATCCAACCGGAGCCATGATCTCAATTTTCCTCTCTTCTCCCTGCATATATATGTTGGTAATGATGCTGCAAAGATAATGCTTTCGGACAGCTATCCGCAGGCTGACCTCCGGTGGAATCTCCAGTCAGTCACCCCCTCTCCGGTGTTTTTTGTTCAGCAAGGGATTCCTGTAACCGGGTGAATGGTCAGGAGCTGCTGTTGGAAAGCGAAAAGCAAAGCTGTAATCAGGTTCCAAACCGAACAGGCTCAGGGCAGGGCCCTGAATTTTTCAAACTCACGGGCAATACCGGCTGTTTGAGTATCTCCCTCGTGAACAAGAACCCTGTAACGCATGGTGATAATCTCTCCTTTGCCAATGTAGGTGGCATTGCCGTCATAGGGCCAGTAAAGGGAAGTAGGGGAAAAGAAGCCGTAGTCGCGTGTAAACCAGGGAGCTGGGTAATCGGGATTGGCAGGATGCTGTAGTATGGCAATCCCTTCTGTGAATTCTCCTCTTTTCCCGTAATAATCCATCCAGGGTGAGGACTTTCCGAAAGTTCCCTTCTCTCCGTTGTCCCCCGAGGCATTCACCATAAATCCTCCGTACTTTACCGAAAGATCGGGATCCATCCTTACGCTAAACAACGAGTGGTTCGTTTTTTCAATGGTCACATCCTGGAGCATGGTGAGCTTGATTTCAAAATCGATCTGAATGAGTCCGGGAGAAGGTGCTGTAATCACTATTTTCCTTTTGTCCCTGACGGGAGAGGGTGTATCGGGACGTTCCCAGGAACATTCATCGGTGATTACCACGTGAAGGGAATCCTGTTCGGAGATAGAGGCACCTGCCGACACAATCCTTCCCCGTTCAAGGCCTTCCTGCCAGTAATTGCCTCCGTTCACCCGGTCGCAACCAAAAAAGAGCGAACTGTGATGCGGATACTCCCCGTTGCGCATGGATGTAAGGCTGCTCCCCGATTTGGGCCCGTTCACCGGGAAGAAAAACGGGTATTTCTCATTGTCGGCGAACAGGTAGCTGGTAAAGAAACGGTTGTTTACGGTTACATCGATCCGTTTTCCGGTTTGGGTGGCTTTTATCCCCGGCTGCGATACAGCGTGCAGGGATAAGAGGATCATAATCAATCCCGCCGGAGAAAAGACTTTTATTTTCATGCTGGTTTGCTTATAAAGCTGATTAAATTAACGGACTAAATTATGAAAACTCCCGCAACTATACCAGGGGTCCCTCAATTATCCATTATGGTGATTCATCCCGGTAGACAAAAGGAAGTAAATAAAAGCGGCGGCAATTTTAAATAACCCGGCCAAACTTTGTTAATTTGCAGCAAAAAAGAGCGATGATATTTCTATATAACATGGTGGTGTTTTTTTATCACCTGGCCATAAGGCTCATGGTACCTTTCAATCCGAAAGCAAGGCTTTTTTATTCAGGAAGGAAAAACTGGCTGACGGCTTTATGTAAATCTGTCGATCCACAGGCCAGAACCATCTGGTTTCACTGTGCGTCGCTGGGTGAATTTGAGCAGGGTAGGCCGGTGATAGAAACACTCCGGAAAGCACATCCGGAATACAAGTTATTACTGACTTTCTTCTCCCCATCCGGATATGAGATACGAAAAAACTATCCTCTTGCCGATATCATCTGCTATCTGCCCAAAGACACTTCCAAAAACGCAGCCTTATTTCTGGATACTGTGCGTCCTGAGAAAGTGTTTTTTGTAAAGTATGAATTCTGGTTTCATTTTCTGGATCAGATAAAGAAAAGAGAGATTCCGCTCTATCTGGTTTCGGGGATTTTCAGAAAAGAGCAGCGATTCTTCGGGAAGATGCCGTGGAGCGGGTGGTTCCGTGGTTCTCTCCGGCCGTTCACCCATTTTTTTGTGCAGGATGAGGCCTCGCTCAGCCTGCTGTCATCCATCGGATTCGGGAATTGCACCATTTCAGGTGATACCCGTTTTGACCGGGTGGCCGATATTGCAAAAAGTTCACAACCCTTCCCGATAGTTGATAAGTTTTCGGATGGGAAACAGGTGTTGATAGCCGGAAGCACATGGAAACCCGACGAGGAGCTGCTTGTGCCGTTTATGGAACAATACGACGGGATGAAATATATCATCGCCCCGCATGAAGTCTCCGTTCAGAATATCAACAGGCTGACCCGGATGTTGAAAAAGCCGGCCGTGTTGTTTAGCAAGGCTGATGAAAAGGATATCCGCGACTATGAAATCCTCATTATAGATTCTGTAGGTAAACTCTCCTCACTTTACCGGTATGGAACCTATGCATACATCGGTGGAGGGTTCGGCGTCGGGATCCACAATATTCTCGAGGCCACCACATTCGGATTGCCTGTTTTCTTCGGTCCCAATTACCGGAAATTCCGTGAGGCTTGTCAACTGGTCGACAAAGGCGCAGCCTTTCCGGTTCGTTCGGAGGAAGAGTTCAGGAGAGCAATTTTCCGTCTGACCGGTGATCCGGAAAAACTAAAAACTACCTCCGGTAAAGCGCTTGATTATGTTAATTCTAACCTGGGGGCAACCGCTCAAATTCTGCAGAAAGTATTTCGTTAAATACTCCGTTTTACCCCTTTCTTTGGTGGAAAAAAGATGGATAAAAATGGTTTTTTCCCGGCCGTTTCCCCTTGCATTATTATTTAAAAAATTGTATGGGATTTTGCCGTTTTTGTTCACTTTTTCATTTGGAAATTATACTAAATAGCAGACAGTCAGTTAACTAACATGTAAAAGTTGATAACTTTTTATTTTTTCGTCCGGAAAAGTATTCCAAAATAGAGCCGGTTCTGTTATATTGCAGTAACAATTTGGTAATGGTAGTAGAGATCATTTAACAAAGTAGTTCAAGCATTTAGAAAACATAATCCTTTCAAACCAGTTTAAAACTTAATTATTCTTTGTCATGGCATTAAAAGAGGAAGTCATTGAGGCCCCGGTGGGCAGAAAAATCTATTCGCAGGATGAAGCGTTTCAGGCATCGCTCCGTTATTTTAACGGGGATGATTTGGCTGCCCGTGTATGGGTGAACAAATATGCATTAAAAGATTCGTTCGGGAATATTTTCGAACTGACGCCGGATGATATGCACCGTAGGCTTGCCGGTGAAATTGCCCGGATCGACAGGCGATATCCCAATCCGATTTCCGAGGAGGAGATTTTTAGGGCATTAAAGGATTTCTGTTACATTGTTCCGCAGGGAGGTCCCATGACAGGTATCGGCAACAATTTCCAGATCGCTTCCCTCTCGAATTGTTTTGTAATCGGGAACGAAGGGAATTCAGACAGTTACGGCGGGATTATGAAGATAGACCAGGAACAGGTTCAACTGATGAAACGCCG
>CAYWTT010000448.1:0-3792 GCA_964461245.1 uncultured Prolixibacteraceae bacterium
GAGTGGAGACCGGCGGCGATCAGAATTTTCAAGCCTTCCTCCACACTGATCCCGGCCATTCTGCACATTTGATCCACTTCTACAGCCGTGAAGGCCTTGATATGGAAATGCGGTGCGATCCCGCGGATGGTTTTCAGCAAATCTGCATAGAACCACACATTTCTGGCGGGGTGCACTCCGCCCACAATGTGGACTTCGGTAAAGGGAAACTTCAGATTCGACCTTATCATTCCGGCCATCTCTTCAATACTGCATTCCCATGCATCTTTCTGTCCCCGGTTGCGACGGTATGAGCAGAACTTACAATGGTTGATGCAGATATTGGTGGGTTCGATATGGAAATTTCTGTTGAAAAAGACATAATCCCCGCTCAGCCTTTTCTTAACTCCGGAAGCCAGCAATCCGAGCAGGGAAAGGTGATTGCTTTGAAACAGCGACAGTGCTTCTCCGGTTTCAATCCGCTCACCGGCATCGATTTTTCGGGCGATGCGGTTTATTTCCGGAGGAAGTGAAAGAGCGGCAAGGAGAGTCATTCCTGATAGATGATTAATTCCTGGTTAGAATGATGAAATATGTATAAACACGAAAAGGTAAGGATTCATCCATCCCTACCTTCCCGAATATCTGATTTGTCCCTGATAATTACCTTTTATGACGGGGTTCGTCGGAAACGCTCAGCTTCTTTCTTCCTTTGGCACGGCGGGCTTTCAGCACCTTACGGCCGTCGGCAGTTGACATTCTTTCACGGAATCCGTGCTTGTTTTTTCTCTTTCTGTTCGATGGCTGAAATGTCCTTTTCATCGTATTCTAATTTTCTTATTATAATTCCCGGAATTTTCGGACTGCAAAAATAGTTATTTTTTTTAACAGACAATAGCATTTTTTATCTTTCCCTGAAAGAAATCCCGATTTCTTTCAGGGCTGCGATTTAACATTAAACCGGAATCCGATCCCGTGCAGATTGACGATCCGGATATCGGGATCCTGGCTGAAGTATTTTCGCAAACGGGAAATGAATACATCCAGGCTTCGTCCTAGAAAATAATCGTTCGATCCCCACACACTCTGGAGAATTTCATCACGGCTGAGCACTTTATTGGTATGGCTGGCAAAAAATTTAACCAGCTCAGCTTCCTTCAGGGTCAGCCTTCGCTGAAAGTCTCCACAGGTAAGGGTCAGCTCCTCATCCATGAAAATATAGTTGCCGATTCTGATCCCTTTTTTTTCAGTGACGTTTTTCACCGGGATTACCTGGGCGCTCCTTTTCAGAAATATCTTCATTTTGAGCAGAAGCTCCTCCATGCTGAACGGTTTGGTTATATAATCATCTCCTCCCAGGGTCAGTCCGGTGATTTTATCTTCATTCATCGAACGTGCCGTAAGAAAGATAACCGGGATCAGCTCGTCGGTTTCCCTGATTTCACGGGCAACGGAAAATCCATCCTTTTTGGGCAGCATTACGTCGAGGATAATCAGGGAATAGCTGTTTTCACGAAACAACTGAAGGGCTTCTTCCCCGTCTTCCGCAATATCAACCTGATAATTATGAAGCACCAGGTTATCCTTAATGATAAACCGCAGGGCTGAATCATCTTCAACCAAAAGTATTCTGTATACCGAATCATTCATGGGCCAGCGGAATAATCAGTGTAAAAACCGAACCTCCCTCATTATTCCCTTCCACTTTGATCTTCCAGTGATGAGCTTTCACAATTCTGCCCACATAATCGAGGCCTAATCCGAATCCTTTTACGTCATGGACATTGCCAGTAGGAACCCTGTAAAATTTCCTGAAGATCTTTTTCCTGTCCTCCCGGGGAATTCCAATTCCATTATCCTGAAAAGAGAGACAAACCTTCTTCCTTTTCCGGAGGAGCGAAATCCGGATAACCGGAGATTTTCTGCAATACTTGACGGCATTTTCAAGTATATTCTGGATGACATTCCCCAGATGGAATTTATCTGCCCAAACCATTGTTTCCGGAAGGGAATCCGGCAAGGTAATGGTGGCATTAGCCCCTTGTTCCGATTGTTGAAAGCTGACCACAGCCTTCCGGGTGAACCGACCGAGATCAAAATGCTCAGCTACCAGATGCAGCCGGTTTTTTTCTAGTGTGGCCAGGTTTAGCACTTTTTCCACATTTTTAGCTAACCGGGCACTCTGTTCATTGATGATTCTGACATATTCAAAAAGACGGGCCGGATTCTCTATAATCTTTTCATCGCTTAACACCTGGGCTGATAGTCCGATGGAAGAGATTGGCGTTTTCAGCTCATGCGTAAGGTTGTTGATAAACACCTTCTGGATATCCGAAAGCTGCCGCTGCCGGAAAATAACCACCAGTGAATAACCGAAAAAGACCAGTACGATGAAAAGAAGCCCGGAGATCAGATACCAACCCTGCATGCTGTAATTGTAATACGGCATCGGTTTGGGAAAATTAACGCCGAAATAGTAAGTGTATTTGGAACTTGCCGGGAAAACCATAGTGGGAGTATGACCCGTCGAATCACCCCGGATAGGGATGTATTCACCATATACCATTTTCCTTTTCCCGGGATCAAAAATGGCATATTCAAAATCAAGACGGATGTTGTGCCGCTTGAACTGCTCTTTTAATTGCGACCTAAGGATTTCTGGATCAATTATATCGTTGACATTCACCAGATAATAGTTGGAAGTTATCCTCTCGACCGGATCGATATTGTCGAATTTGGATGTCTGTCCCGATGCCTGCAGAATTTGCCAGGCCACTTCCCTTAATGCCACTGTGGTGGTCACCTGAAGCTCTTTTTCGGATATCTTGAACATATTCTTCAGGAAAGCAAACTGCACAACAAGGATTCCGGCTACCGAAGTCAGAGCCAGCACAATGATCAGTCTCAGTGCATTCCTTTTCATGCGGCAAATAATATTTCTGCGAAGCTATCCATTTTTTCTGAAACGGAAACACCTGTTTAACAAATCATTAACAATTAATAGAATTTGATTAACAAAATGAATTGTACAATGCAATATTTTTGTACAAAGAAATCAATGAAATGTTGCACAAAAATTTATAATCATGAAAAAATTATCCCTGTTATTTATTGTCTTGCTTATGGCAGCTGTTGCCAACCTCTCCATGGTTCAGGCTCAGCCTAAAATTGCATTTGATTCCACGACCCATGATTTCGGGACTTTCAAGGAATCAGCCGGTTTGCAGAGCTATACATTTGAGTTCAGCAACAAAGGAAACAGCCCATTGATCCTCAATGCTGTAAATGCTTCCTGCGGATGCACCACTCCGGAATGGACCCAGCAACCTGTTGCCCCTGGGGCCAAAGGGGTGATCAAGGTGACCTATAATCCGGCAAACCGCCCGGGATCTTTCAATAAGGCCATTACAGTACAAAGTAATGCGGAAAACGGAACGGTGATGTTGTCGATCATCGGGAAGGTGGAAGAAAAGGAAAAGACGGTTGCAGAGTTGTATCCGCGTGAAATCGGAACCCTCCGTGCCCAGTTGAACCATATTTCTTTTCCGACCATTAAGAACAATGAAGTCAAAACCGAGAAGCTGGAATTGGTTAACGATACGGACAAGCCGGTCACGGTTGGTTTGAAAAATGTTCCTGGACATCTGAAAGTATCCGTTGAGCCAACCGTTGTACCTGCAAAAGAGGGTAATAACCCGGGTAGAAGCATCATGACTGTGACATTTGATGCCAAGGCAGCCAATGCTTACGGATTTATTTCCAACAGGATCTACCTGTCGATCGACGGAAGCAATGACTACCGGAGTTCGGTGG
>CAYWTT010000449.1:0-3780 GCA_964461245.1 uncultured Prolixibacteraceae bacterium
CGCCTGGTTTCAGTGAAAAATGAAACAGCCATGCTCACCACTTTTAACGAAGCTGACATGAGCCGGATCATGGAAATCAGGAATCAATACCAACAGAAATTCGCCGAAAAACACGGTTGTAAGCTCGGGTTTATGGCATTTTTCACCAGGGCTGTGGCATTAGCCGTTCAATACCACCCTTCTGTAAACTCAATGATGGATGGAGATGAAATTATTACCCCGCGATACGTGGATGTGGGTATTGCTGTTCAAACCCCGAAAGGCCTGATGGTTCCTGTGATCCGGAACGCGGAGAGCAAATCGGTTGCCCAGATAGAGCTTGAGATCAAAGAGCTGGCCGACAAGGCAAGAAACAAAAAGATTTCGATCGAAGAGCTTTCTGGCGGGACCTTTACCATAACCAACGGCGGAGTATTCGGTTCCCTGCTTTCCACTCCCATCATCAATCCCCCGCAATCAGCAATCCTTGGCATGCATAATATCGTGGATCGTCCCGTAGCTGTCGGAGGGAAAGTGGAGATTCGGCCAATGATGTACCTGGCTTTGTCGTATGACCACCGGATTATCGACGGAAAAGACTCCGTGGGTTTTCTTATCAAAGTTAAGGAGATGATCGAAAATCCCATCCGGATGATTGCATCCGGTAAAGATCCCGCAGAAAAACTCCTGGATTTCTAAGGTTGAGCCTGTTCCAAAAATATGATTCCGGAGTAGAATCAAGGTTCGAATTTCAAACCCACTCATTGTATATTCTTGCGATCGCACTTTTCCTATTTTTGTAAGAAAACCGGATTATGATTTCAAGAAGAAATTTCTTTTTCAGAACCGCCGGGGCGATAGGTGGATTGTTATATGCCGGAAAGTCTGCTCAGGGGATGGCTGACGAGATCGCCGGGCGTATACCGGTAGTGGTATCCACTTGGAACCATGGATTACCGGCCAATGAAGCGGCCTGGTCTGTGTTGGAAAATGGGGGGTACGCCCTGGATGCCGTGGAGGCAGGAGTCAGGGTTCCTGAAGCCGATCCTGAGGTGATTACCGTCGGATACGGCGGCCTTCCGGATGCCGATGGAAAGGTCACCCTGGATGCATGTATCATGGACGAAAAGGGCAGGGCAGGTTCGGTCTGTTTTCTGGAACATATCATGCATCCCATCTCCGTTGCACGGATGGTGATGGAAAAAACCCCTCATGTGATGCTGAGCGGGGAAGGTGCTTTGAAATTCGCGCTCGCCAATGGTTTTAAAAAAGAAAACCTGCTGACTCTTGAAGCAAAGAATGCGTGGAAGAAATGGAAAAAGACGAATGTGGGATTCAGCCCGGTCATCAATATTGAGAAGGAGATAAAAGAGAACCACGACACCATTGGCATGCTGGCACTGGACAGTAAAGGCAGGTTATGCGGAGCCTGTACCACTAGTGGAATGGCCTTTAAGATGCACGGAAGGGTGGGAGATTCCCCCGTTATTGGTGCCGGACTGTATCTGGATGGCGGGGTCGGGGGAGCTGTGGCAACCGGTTCAGGGGAGCTGGTTATGAAAACGCTGGGTGCCTTTCTTGTGGTTGAGCTGATCCGGAATGGGCTGACTCCCGATGAAGCCTGCCGGGAGGCAGTGGAGCGGATCATATTAAAGATCCCAGATTACCGGAAGCACCAGATCGGTTATCTCGCCTTGAGTTCCAAGGGCCAAACTGGTTCTTTCAGCATGCAGCCCGGATTTGAATATGCCATCCGCACAAAATGGGGTAGTGAATTGCGAACAGTAGCTTCATTTTTATAAAAAAAAAGAGCTCGTTCAGAGCTCTTCAATCCGCAGGCAATTAATATCGTCTGTTTCCAAAATTCCCTTTTCGTGGGGCTGAATCATTCCGTTTCTGAAAACTCTTGCGGGGGGCAGCATGTTCTTCACGCGGCCGAGCTTCTTTCACAACAATCTGCTTCCCGTCCACTTCCGTGTCGTTCAATGCAGTAATAGCGGCCTTGGCTTCTTCATCGTTTTTCATTTCCACAAATCCATAGCCTTTAGAGTTACCTGTTTCTTTGTCAAAAATTACTTTGGCAGAAACAACTTCACCAAACTCTCCAAAGAGTCCTTCCAAGTCCTGGGCTGTTGTAGCCGAACTCAGCTTAGCAACAAATAAATTCATAAAAAAACACAATAAAAAATTATCACAAAAATTCCACCCGGGAAATATGTAGTCTAAATCCCTTAGTTAATGTAAAGTAACAAACAATTTATCAATTAATTATAATCTTATTCTTTTTTTTCAAAATTTTCTCTGATCTTTTAGGGATCATGTGAAAATGAATTTTCTTTGGTTTTATTTTGGACTTAGATGTACATGCTGAAAATTTTGCCATTTTTTATCCTTCTGGGATTTGGTTTTTGCGGCCAAGGACAGGATTGTGAAAGAGACAGCAGCCGTTGTGCTTTGCCCTCTGCTTTAAAGGAACAGATCTTGCCGGCAGGTTTGCTGACAGCATCGGTTGCACTGAATATCGGCAATGCAAAGAAAAGTATCCAGGACTATTTTCCTGATACCGATACCCGTATCGACAACCAGTTGAAATACACCCCATCGGTATTGCTTTACACTTTTGATCTTCTGGGATTCAAACACAGAAATAACATCTTATGTCAGACCACCTATCTTTTGGCTTCGCAGGCAGCAGCAGGAGCAATTGTAAAGGTAACGAAAAAAGTGACTGATATCAGAAGACCCGAGGGAGGTACCCGGTCTTATCCCTCAGGTCATACAAGTAATGCATTTGTGGGGGCCACCGTGTTGTTCCTGGAGTTCAGGGAATCCGAACCTCTGCTGGCATACAGTGGTTTTGTTCTCGCTTCTGCCACTGGTATTTTGCGCATAACCAACGACGCGCACTGGCTGCCCGATGTCATGGCAGGAGCTGCCATCGGAATGGGTATCACCACATTGGTTTACCGGCTGGACCCGCTCAAAAAAATAACCCTGTTACGGAAAAACAAGGAATTATCCTTTGTTCCCGGAATCGGAGACCAGGGATTAAACCTGAAAATCCTTTTTTAGCTTGCGTGAACAAACTTGCCACTTCCGTTCCGGACTGATTACATACCTAAATGAATGCTTTGAACGGAGGTGATCCCTGTGGTATTGAAATGATAGAAATTTGTTTATCATTTTTTTCCGGGCTATCTTTGAAAAAGGTGCTTGAAAATATTTCGGTTCCACGACAGATTCTGCGGGATTTAGCATAATACTTTAATTGATTTCAGATCTAAAATGAAAATAAATGGCAATTTTTAAGAAAGACACTATTTATTCAGTTTGGTGGTTGGTCCTCATGTTTTTGTATAATCTCACCGCGATTTTTTTTATTGAAACGGGACTGGATTACCTCGCCTCCCTGCTGAAAGGAAGGGTCTTATCCTACTTGTTAAGTATTGTTTTCTGGACTTTGCTGGCTGTTTTCAACTGGTTCCTGTTTTCCCCGGGGAAACGGAAACTCCTGAAAACAATTGTAAAGGAGCAGCTTACCGGAAGTTTACTCAAAAGGAAACTGAATGGGTTTATAATGGTTTTTGTCTTATTGATCTCTTTGTTCCTGTTACGCCAGTGGAATATCGATCTGATTGTTGGTCAGAGGTACATGGAAACCCAGCGGATGGTCATTTCCATAACCGGCGTCAGCAGGGATATGATGGATGAGGCCAGAATCATTTGGGGAAACACAGCACCGGAATCTGTAGTTCAGGGGAGTATGGTAAAGACAGATATCTATTCCGGGTATGGCAGGTT
>CAYWTT010000450.1:0-3779 GCA_964461245.1 uncultured Prolixibacteraceae bacterium
GGCATTACCACCGGAGAGATCATCCCTCCCATTCCGCAGGACGACGGGAAGGCTCATTCTATTGAGACCTTTATCAAGGCACGTCCGCTGATCGTCGGGGGAAACAGCCGCGGAGACATGGACATGCTGAACGAATCGTGCGGACTGAAAATAGTGGTCAACCCTGATGACGTGACCGTTCGCGGAGCGGAAGACGGACCCATGAACGGCCATACGGTTAAATCATACTGGGAAAAGGAAGGAGCTCTGATCGTAAAATGTAACGATATAACCGACAATCGCGTAAAATTTCATACGCAGAATTGGAAAATCAGACAGAACAAATCCAATCCGAAATAGATTTCAAAAAACGGGCTACCCGGCTTATAAAATTATCAACCGAATTATCTGAAATAATGAAAAAAAGTGGATTGATTTTTTCGTTCCTGCTTGTTTTTATAATATCCGGAAAGGCACAAATGATCGCTCCTGAAGCAAAAAAAGTGCAGGGATACATGCCGGACAATGCTGTAATTGCACACCGGGGGACCATTTACTGGGCACCCGAACTTACCGAACCGGCTTTCCGCTGGGCACGAAACACCGGGGCCGATTACCTGGAACTGGACGTTCAGCGTTCAAAGGATGGCGTTTTAATCATCATGCACGACAAAACCTTTAAAAGAACCACCGATGTAAACATGAAATACCCGGGAAGAGAAAACGATCCGGTAAGTTCTTTCACGTTTGCGGAGATCATGAATCTGGATGCCGGAAGCAGCTTCAACAGTCAAAATCCCGACCGGTCGCGTCCGGGTTACAGTGGCCAGCAAGTGCTGGTTTTTGAAGATGTATTCCGCATTGCCGAAGGGAAAAGAATCAGAAGAAATCCCGACGGCAGCAGGGTTGTAAAGTCAGGTGCCGACGGACAATACCGGTTTGAATATGAAGCCGATCCGGCCGATAACGGGAACAGACCCGGAGTTTACATCGAATTCAAGGTACCCGAAGAATACCCTGGTATCGAGGAACAGGTGTATAATGAACTGGCCAGAATGGGATGGAATCCCCTGGAGTTGGGTAATCCTGAAAGCAAGGTGCCTTTTCGGAAAAATGGCAAGGTCAATGTCGGAAAAACCAACGGCAGGATCCTTGTGCAAAGTTTCTCCCGTCAGGGGATGAAGAACATACAAAGGGTTTTCGGAGGCAAGGTGCTTGCCAGTTTCCTGATCGGCAATCCCAAGTCGAACGATTTCGCCCATCCGGAAGTACTGGACGGGATCGTCCTTTTTGCACTTGAGACAGGTGTACAGTTCATTGGCACCAACCTCGGGGAGACGAACGAAGGACTGACTCCTCTGTTCGCCCAAAAGATACATGCTGCCGGATTAAAAGCCAATGTCTATTCCATAAACGATACGGAACAGATGGTTAAATACTTCGGCCGGGGAAAAGGGAAAAAAGCAATGCCCCTTGCCGACGGAATGATAACCAACCGGGCAGAACTGACCATCGATTTCTATCATGAACAAAAAGTCAGGAAAGAGAGTACAAAGAAAAAACCAGAGGAAATCCTGAAAAATCTGGGATATTAATTTTTTTTAAATGCAAATGACTCATTTCAAAACAGTTATATTTATAGTCCTGGCAGCGTTTATGGCTGTATTGGGCGGTTGCAGTAAGGATCCTGTTCCTTCTGATGAGGATACTCTCAAAATATCGGAAGTATCCATCCCCTCAAATTTAGATGTGGTTGCCAAAGGCAGCATTACGATCACCGGCAAGGGATTTGCCCTGAATGACCAGATCAGACTGGTGATGGTCACCGATGCCGGTAAAACTTTTACCAGCCCCATCCATGCAGTAACTGATCAATCAGCAACCTTTAATCTTCCCGAAGGAATATCCTCCGGATCATACCGCCTTACGGTGATAAGGGGGGATGAAAGTTTATTGCTTGGAACATGCACCCTTAATCTGGTTGCCGACACCAACATTCCCGATGTAGCAGGGATGACGGTCAAAGGAGTGGTCAGCTGCGACGGGAAAGGCATCTCCGGGGTGGTGGTATCCGACGGGTACCAGGTGACGGTCACCGACAGCAAAGGAATCTATTACCTGGCATCCACGAAGAAAAGCGGCTTTGTATTCATCTCCGTACCGGGAAATTATGAAGTGGCCAGTGACAACAACATCCCCCAGTTCTTTAAAAGACTTTCCGGAGGGAGCAGCGTGGAACAAAAAGACTTTTCTCTGGTCAGTTCAGATAACACCAACCATGTGGTGCTGGCAATGGCCGACTGGCACTTGGCCAACCGGAACGATGACCTGTCACAGTTCACCAACCTGATTTTGCCTGACGTCAATGCAACCATCAGCAGTTACAAAGCTGCCGGGACCAAAGTTTACTGCCTTACCCTGGGTGACATGACATGGGATGCTTATTGGTATGAAAACAATTACGGACTTACCGATTACCTGGGCCAGTTGGTCAAAATCAACTGCCCGGTCTTTAATACCATGGGAAATCATGACAACGATCCCTATTGTGCCGACGACTGGCTGGCTGAAGTCAAATATAAAAATTCCATCGGCCCCACCTATTACTCCTTTAATCTGGGAAATGTTCACTACGTTGTGCTGGATGACATTCAGTATCTGAATACGGGCGGGACACAGGGCACCATTGGTGAACGCAATTACAACGAAATCATCATCAATGACCAGATCGAATGGCTCAAAAAAGACCTGGCTACCCTCACCAACAAAAATACACCGCTGATCGTGGCCATTCATTCTCCGTTATATAAAAATCCCGGGGTTGACAGCAACGGAAACCAGGTCAACACGGTGGATCTGCTTAACGGGACCACCCTCATTTCCTGCCTGCAGGATTTCACCAATGTTCACATCCTGAGCGGCCACGCCCATATCAATTTCAGCGTCAAAGCCTCCGGTAATCTCATGGAGCACAACATTGGGGCTGTATGTGCCACCTGGTGGTGGACAGGGAAAACCGGGTATGCCGGGAATCATATCTGTACCGACGGAAGTCCGGGAGGATATGGTGTCTGGGAAGCCACCGGCACCAATCTTAAATGGTATTATAAAAGTGCGGGAAGTTCCAAGAGTTACCAGTTCAGAACCTATGACCTGAATAAGGTATATATCAGTGCAGCTGCCTTTGCTCCCAAATCGACCGATACTGCCCTGGCCCCCTATGCAGGGACATATGCCACACCCGGCAACAGCAACGAAGTGCTGATCAATGTCTGGGGGTACGATCCCGATTGGAAAATCGAAGTGAAGGAAGGAGGGAAGGATCTCTCCATAAAACGGGTTTCTGTCAAAGATCCGCTTCACATCATCTCTTATGAGGCGCTTAGGCTGAATGCAGGAGCAGCTCCTACCAGCTCCTTTGTTACCGGCAACACGGCCCATATGTTCAAAGTTTCGGCTTCAAGCCCCTCTTCCACCCTGGATATCACCATCACCGATCGTTTCGGTACTGTCTATACCGAAACGATGACGCGTCCCAAAGATTTTACCTATTCAACTAAATAGCTATTAATTACTTAACTATCAGTCCTATGAGTTTTAAATTACATGTAAAGATTTTACTGGCCGCACTTCTGCTGTCATTGTCAGGCTTACCGGCTCTGGCACAGGAGAAAGTGGTGAAAGGTACTGTATTTGAGCCGGACGGAGTAACTCCGATCGCGGGGGCCACCATCGTGCTCAAAGGAACTACCGTAGGCACCACCACCAACGTGGATGGTGATTATACGCTTAAGATTTCG
>CAYWTT010000451.1:0-3769 GCA_964461245.1 uncultured Prolixibacteraceae bacterium
CCCTCCAGCATAGCCCCTGCTTTTTTGGGGCCGATCACCTTAACCTGCTGCAGTGCACTTTCGGAAGCGAAAAAATCAGAGATTCCTTCCACCAGCGGGCCTTCCGGTCCGACTACCATCAGGTGGATCTCCTTGCAGAGAACAGCGCTTTTTATTCCCTGGAAATCGCCCGGCAAAACAGGCAGATTTTCGCCCAACGTGGAAGTTCCCGGATTTCCCGGGGCAAAATAGAGTTTTCCCAGTAACGGACTCTGCTTTATTTTCCATCCAAGGGCATGCTCCCTGGCCCCCGAACCAATGATTAGTACATTCATATTCCCTGTTGTTAAGGTTTTGTCCTTTTTTATCCTGATTTCAACTCATTGTTCAAAAATGAGGCTCTTTCTTCTCATGGGGAATCGGTAAAAACCGATATCCTTCCGATTTAAGGTACCTGATTGCCTCAGGCAAGGCAAGTTCCAGATTTTTCCAGGCTTTGACCGAGTCGTGAAACGTGATCACGGAACCGGCACGGGCAAACTGCTTCACATGCCTGATGATTTGCTCCGGTTTCAGGGAAGCCTTGTAATCCATGGTATTGACATCCCACATGATGATCCGGAAATGGTGCGACAGCAAATCAGCCTGTCGTTTCCGCAGAAATCCATGCGGAGGCCTGAAAAGATCGGAATGGATAAAACCGGCCGCTTTCCGGATATTGGCGTAAAACTCCGCATCCGGAGTTTTAAGTCCCTGCAGGTGGTTATAAGTGTGGTTCCCCACACTGTGACCTCCCGACAGGATTGCCTCATACAAGGAGGGACTGCGACTCACATTCTCCCCTACGCAAAAAAAGGTGGCCCTAATATCTTCCTTTTCCAGCAATTCAAGTACCCAGGGAGTGACACCCTGCACAGGACCGTCGTCGAATGCCAGGTACACCGCATTTTCATCGGTCTTCATGCGCCATTCGGCATAAGAAAACCTTTGTGTAAACCAATCAGGAAGATGAACCAGCGGAGAAAAACCGAACATCCTATTTCCCCTGGTACCGTTTGAGATAATCAGCCAAAGTCTTTTCCGATTTGTCGGCTAACGGCTTATCTCCGTAACTGCGACAGGTATTCCCCAGTTTCTGCAGATAAAAAAGGTTCCGCTGTATCTCCTCGTTCACATCTCCCGACATGCGGAATTCGGGGGATAGCGACAGAAGGTAAGCCAGCATATCGTTGAAGCTCTTATAAGCTCCGTCCGCCACCCTGGAGGCTTTCTCCATGGCCCCGGTCTTATAGAATGTGTTTATCATTTCCAGCGAGAAATACTCATAAGTGATTACGGAGGGAGGCACCAGTTCAAATCCTCTTTCGAGCACGGTAACCGCCTGATCGTTTTTTCCTTCATTCACCAGGGCGCCTGCCAACCTGTTGAAGTTGTTGCGGATATTGGTCATCATCCTGGCGTTGTTCTCATCGATATAAACCTTGGGATTGTTCATATTACCCCATTTGAACTTGTTGAACAGGTTGTCGTACATGATGCTGGTGGCTACCCGTCCGTAATTGATGCGGTCAGGTCCGGCCTGGTCATTGAGAATGGGAACCAGACGATAGGCAAATCCTTCGAGCTGGAAGTAGTTTTCCAGGTTCAGAAATTTGTTGGGACTAATGGTAATGGCGAAATATATCGGCCTTTCCCAGTGGTTATGGGCCAACAGATCCAGAATCATATATTCGTCTTTCGCCAGGTAATCACGGTTACTCAGATCGATATACATAGTGTCCACGATTTTATCATAGTCTTCGGGCCGGACTACATGGTTCCGGATAACCTCTTCCTTGTCAACTCTGAAGGCAATCTTCTTTTTGGGCAGATAGGCTGCATTGTCAGCCTGGCTCAGCTTGGTGGCAGGATCATCGTCGGCCACAAAACTGGTGGCTTCCTGCAGATCGATATATTCCCGTTTGATCCGGGGATCGTTTAAAAGGTAAATTATATCGCGGGTACCCTGAATATACTGATCTTCCGTGAGGGAGAAGGGTACCGGTTTGGATTCATAAGCCTGTTTCTTCATCTGGCTGATATACCAGTCGGTCTGCAGATAACTAAGATTGCAAACCCTCACATCGGTACGGACATGCTCCACTTCCTGGTTGTACCAAAGCGGGAAGGTGTCGTTATCCCCGTTGGTGAATATGATAGCATTATCGGCACAGGTTTTCAGATAATTGGCTCCAAGATCCCTGGCTGTGTAGCGCCCCGAACGGTCATGGTCGTCAAAATTTTCGGCCAGCATGATCCCGGGAACCAATATCAGGGTAAGTGCCGATACCACCATGGCAGTGACCTTATCCGGCATCAGCTTTTTCAGGGCCTCATACAGCGCCGACACACCCAGACCGATCCAGATGGCAAAGGCGTAAAACGATCCGGCATAGGCATAATCCCTTTCCCTGGGTTGAAGGGGGTATTGGTTCAGATAGACCACGATGGCCAGCCCTGTCATGAAAAAGAGCAGGAAAACCAGCCAGAGTCCCCGTTTCCCTTCGGTACCCTTGTTGTACTGGTAAAAAATTCCCAGCAACCCCAGCAGGAGAGGCAGGAAATAATAGGTATTGTGAGCCCGGTTCTTTAACATCTCAGGACGGCTGCCCTGGTCACCAATCCTCATATTGTCCAGAAAAGCTATTCCGCTGATCCAGTTTCCGTGAAGGATGCCGCCATGGCTCTGTACATCATCCTGCCGTCCTACAAAATTCCACATGAAATAGCGGAAATACATATGTCCGACCTGGTAACGGAAGAAAAACCTCAGGTTCTCAACCATGGTGGGCTTTGTGATCACCACCTTTTCCCCCTGTTCGTTGACATGCTGAATACGGGTACCCTTTATTCTTCCCCATTGTTCGTACTCTTGGGCATGTGCTGCCTCCATGGAACTCCACATGCGGGGGAAAAGAGTTTTGAATTTGTCATCGTAATTGGGCACCACCCTGTAGTCGGTAATCACATATTTCCCGTTTTTCTGGGTATAATAAGGACTTCCGTCGATATATCGCTCATTGGGATTCAGCGGTGAGTTGTAATATTGGCCGTAGAACAGCGGCCGCTGACCATATTGTTCCCTGTTCAGGTAAGAAAGAAGGGAGAAAGTGTCATTCGGACTGTTTTGATCCATGGGTGTGCCGGCCGATGAACGGATAATGATCAGGGCAAACGAGGAATAGCCGATCAAAATAACGGTGATCCCCAGAATGACCGTGTTCCAGAAAACCTGCTTTTTCCTCGTGGTATATCGGATGGCCCAAACCAGTCCGGCAGTTAGGGCAATCAGGTAAAAAATGGAACCTGAATGATACGGTAATCCGAAGGTATTAACAAAGAGAAGTTCAAACCAGGAGGCAATTTCCACAAAGCCGGGAATAATCACATACATGATGCCTCCCAGCAGAACAACCGATGCAAGAAGGGCATAGAAGATGCCTTTGTTGGTAACCGGGTATTTCTTGAAATAATAGACAAATACAATGGCCGGGATAGCCAGCAGGTTCAGCAGGTGAACCCCAACGGAAAGGCCAATCAGATAGGCGATAATGATGAGCCAGCGGTTGGCGCGGGGCTCATCGGCTACATTTTCCCATTTCAGGATGGCCCAGAACACAAGTGCCGTCAGGAAGGAAGAGGTCGCATACACTTCGCCTTCCACCGCAGAGAACCAAAATGTATCGGAAAAAGCATAAGCCAATGCGCCTACCAGTCCGCTGCCCAGGATAGCTACCATCTGACCGGTCGA
>CAYWTT010000452.1:0-3767 GCA_964461245.1 uncultured Prolixibacteraceae bacterium
GTCAATACGTATGACATGGGTCTGAGAGCAAAAGGTCTGGTTTTGTCCGGTGCAGGAAGCCCCATTGTTTTAGTTTCCCTGGACTGGCTTGGCATAGGTAACGACTGTTACGAAGAATTCAAGCTTTCACTTGCCCGGGCTGCCGGAACTGTTCCTGAACGTGTGGCCGTTCATGTCATCCATCAACACGATGCACCTTATCCACATGACTTCCGAAACGACAATTTTGCATTGTCCGTCATCCACAGGCTTGAAATGTCATTGATGAATTCTCTTGAAAACGCTGTTCCGGTTACACACATTGGGTTTGGTGAAGCCCAGGTTTACGAAGTGGCTTCAATTCGTCGAATCCTGGGACCTGACGGCAAGGTGGCCGCAATGCGATGGACGTGGTGCCCGGACTCCGTTTTACGTTCCAAACCCGAAGGATTGATTGATCCGATGTTATCCACAGTGAGTTTCTGGAATGAAGACCACCCTATAGCAGTGTTGAACTTTTATGCCACCCATCCCCAGAGCTATTACGCCACGGGAAGGCCCAATCCTGATTATCCGGGTATAGCACGATTTCAACGGCAGCTTGCCACACCCGATGCTTTACTCATGTATTTTACAGGAGCCGGATCCAACGTCGGTGCAGGAAAATATAACGACGGTTCCCATGAATACCGGGGCATTCTGGCAGAGCGGCTGGCAGACGGTATGAAAAGAGCGTGGGAAAGCACCATCCGCATTCCTGTGGCTCCTTCTGATATTCACTGGAGTTTTCAACCTGTGGCTCTTCCACTTGATTCTGTAAAAGCAAAAGATGAATTATGGCGACGATACAAATCCGGAAAGAAAGTTGACCTGCAATGCCTGGCTTTTAATAAGGCACGGATTCTTTTCATGCCTGGAGAACTATTTGTTGAGTATCAGCTTGCGGCAAAAAAAATGAGGCCTGATTTGTTCGTCGCCATGGCAGCATACGGCGATCTTGGATTCTCCTATATTCCTACAGCTGCAGCGTTTCCGCAAGGAGGTTATGAAGTTGATGTGGCCAAAGTCAAACCCGAGGCTGAAAAAGTCCTGTTAGACGGGATATTTAAATTGCTTCATGAGAAATATTAAGGTTAAACCATAAACCATTTTTAGACGATGATCATCACCCGTATTATTAAAAAAGAATCAAAATGAAGAGAGTGTTTTTATCAATAGTTTTTATAGCAGTAATTGTTGCTGGTTGTGTGGATGCAAAAAAACAGGAAATAAGCCAATCAAAAGAAAAAAGACAACTCATTGCCAGTCCCTATTATTCTGGTTTTGATCTGGCTCATGATACCTATAATGCAATTTCAGCCGCAAGTGATGGTAAGATTTATTATGTTCTTTCCTCGCAGCCACACGATGTGGCAGGGCAGGTACATGTCTATGATCCGAAAAGTGACAAAACTGAATTTTTAGCCGATTTAACGGAGATCTGTGGTGAAAAAGACAAAAAAGTAATAGCGCAGGGAAAAAGTCATGTGCGTTTTTACGAGTGTGGTGGAAAGTTATATTTTGCTACGCATGTAGGTTACTATGAAATGATTGATGGTATGGAACGTCTTCCCGAAACTCCGCCGCCAGGCTATGGGCTCTATACCGGAGGGCACTTTATCGCATATGATCTCAAGGAAGGAAAATTTGAGGATCTCGGTATAGCTCCCCACGGAGAAGGTGTACTCACCATGACAATGGACACCCTTAGAAAACAAATCTACGCTATTACATGGCCCAAGGGTTACTTTTTACATTATGATCTGGGTACCGGACAAATCAGGGACCTGGGACTTGTTTCAGCTAACGGGGAAGCGGGCAGGGTCGGTGAGGATTACAGGGTTTTATGCCGGTCAATTTTTGTGGATCCACGCGATGGATTGGTTTACTTTTCTACGGCGGAGGGAGATATATTGTGTTAT
The DNA here is from genome assembly GCA_964461245.1 of uncultured Prolixibacteraceae bacterium. GTDB lineage: Bacteria > Bacteroidota > Bacteroidia > Bacteroidales > Prolixibacteraceae > UBA1413. Next base: position 1,941 of record CAYWTT010000452.1, read on the forward strand.
AATCCATCTGAAGGGAAGATTGATAAATTGGAAGATGTAAACTTAAGATTGGATTATTTCGGAAGTTATGATCCCACCGGAGCGGGAAGTATGGGTTACAACTGGCGTGCCATCGTATGGTATCCAAAGGAGCAGGTTGCATACGGTGTACATGGAAATTCAGGTTATTTATTCAAATTCGATCCGAAAGAACGAACTATCGAAATCATCGAGAGAATTACTTCTGAACCTTCACGTAAAAGCGGAATGTATGATCAGTTTAGTTATGGATATTTGGGATTTGATTTGGGGAATGACAAGGAGACCTTGTATTATTTGACCGGGGGCCCTGTCTATGAAAATGGGAGAAGAGTGAAGGGATTGGAGAAAATCTCGATGGGTGCAGCACGGGGAGTAGAAAATCTTCACTTGATTACTTATTGTATACCGACTAAGACTTATATCGACCATGGTCCAATTCTGTATAAAAACGGTTCTCGACCCACATATGTAAACTCCATTGCAATGGATAAAGGGGGCAATGTTTATACGTTGGCAAGGTTTGATCATGACGGTAAGGTAGTTGAAGATTTGGTAAAAATTCCTAATCCATTCTAATAATCGCAGATGTTCTTAAATCCTGAAACTGCTCATAAATGAATTTGAAAATCTTGATTGTAGTATGGGTTCTTATTATGGTTTCCAGCGTATGCAATGCGCAAGAGATCATTCCTTTTCCTAATAATTATCAGCAACAGGGGGGCAAATTACCTATTCCAAAGACCGTTACTGTTTCAGCCAAATCCGGAGAATTCAGTTCATTGATTCCCGGTTTTAAAGCTACTGCAAAGCGATTATCTCTGTTTGTGAAAGGGGAAAAAAGAAATGGATTTATAGAATTGGTCAGAAATCCAGCGTTTTACCATCCCGAAGAATATCGTTTAACTATATCATCAGATGGAATCAAGGTTGAAGCCGGATGTATAAATGGTTGTTTTTACGGACTGCAATCCGTTCTTCAGTTGCTTAGCAGTTCCGGTTCAGGAGGCTTTATTTCCTGCGCTATAATCCATGATATGCCGCGCTATGCGTGGAGAGGATTAATGCTTGACGAATCGCGTCATTTTATGGGTAAAGCAGAAGTCAAAAAGCTGCTGGATCTTATGTCTCTGCACAAGTTGAATAAATTTCATTGGCATCTCACCGATGCTACAGGGTGGAGAATTGAGATCAAGCAATATCCTAAACTGACTTCTGTAGGGGCTGTTGGAAATCATACAAATCCTGATGCTCCGGCAGCGTATTATACACAGTCTGAAATTTCCGAAATTGTGGAGTATGCCCAAGAACGATTCATTGAAATTATCCCCGAGATTGATATGCCAGGTCATGCAACCTCTGCAGTAAAGGCATATCCAGAGTTCAGCGGTGGAGGGTCACAGGAATATCCTGATTTTACTTTCAATCCGGGGAAAGAGGGTACCTATACGTTTTTAACCAATATTGTGAAAGAAATAGCTGATTTGTTCCCGTCACGTTACATTCATATCGGAGGAGATGAAGTTCATTTTGGGAACAAGGATTGGGACAATTTGCCTGAAATAAAGCAACTGAAAGAAACACAGGGGCTCAGGGATCTTGTAGCAGTAGAGCACTATTTTCTGAATAGAATGTCGGATTCGATTATAAATCTAAACAAGAGAATCATAGGATGGGACGAGGCAGTTTCTGCCGGGTTGCCTGTTTTTAATACCACGGTCATGTGGTGGCGTCAAGAGAAGCCGCAACAGCTTGAAGAAGCCCTAAAAAAGGGTTATGAGGTCATTCTGTGTCCGAGGCTTCCTCTTT
>CAYWTT010000453.1:0-3767 GCA_964461245.1 uncultured Prolixibacteraceae bacterium
CAACCGTGGGACGATGCAGTCACTCTTGTCCTGACCTATGCGGAGATTAAATATGACGTCATTTATGATGAAGAGATCCTCAGCGGTAAATTGGCGGAATATGACTGGTTGCATTTGCACCATGAGGATTTTACCGGTCAGTTCGGCAAATTCTGGCGTACTTACCAGCATATGCCTTGGTACCAGCAGGATGTGCACATCAACCAGGAACTGGCTGAAAAACTGGGATTTTTAAAGGTGTCAGAAATGAAACTGGCAGTAGCCAAAGCGATCCGAAATTATGTGTTGAACGGAGGTTTTCTCTTTGCCATGTGTGCAGCCACCGATACATACGACATCGCCCTGTCGGCAGAAGGCACGGATATCTGTGAATCGATGTTTGACGGCGATCCTGCAGACCAGAAGATGAACGAAAAACTGGATTATTCGCGAACCTTTGCTTTCCGCAATTTCCACCTGGTGACCAATCCGTATGAATATGAGTTTTCAGACATTGATGTTACCGACCGGCGCAAGGTTTTACGCGACAACGACTATTTTACGCTGTTCGAGTTTTCTGCCAAATGGGATCCCATACCTACCATGCTTTGCCAGAACCACACAGACATTATTAAAGGATTCATGGGACAGACTACTGCATTTGACAAAAACCTGGTAAAACCGGGTGTGGTGGTCCTGGGCGAAAATAAAACACAGAACGAAGCCCGGTATATTCATGGTGAATTGGGTAAAGGATTCTGGACCTTTTACGGCGGGCATGACCCCGAAGATTATCAGCATCTGGTAGGGGATCCGGCCACCGATCTGAACCTTTATCCCACCTCACCCGGTTACCGTCTGATCCTGAACAATGTACTTTTCCCTTCCGCCAAAAAGAAAAAGCGTAAAACCTGAATAATCAGCCTTTTTCATTCCCGAGCTCACGGGAATGGCTTCATGCATAAAAATGAGGGATCAGGGCTGAGCGCCACCAGGTGTAATACTGGTCTTCAAGCTTTTCATCCGACGGGAAAGGATAAAACAACATTTTTTCTCCTTCGCCGACAAAAAAACCATCTTTAATTGTCCGGTAAGCTATATCTCCCTTCATCATCCGCAACACGGTTTTGGTGCTTCTTCCCTTGGATTCATTCAGCCGGATCAGACAATCCCTCAGGTGATCCGGATTGGGATAGGGAAGATTATTCAGTGAGGCATATGGATTGGTGGCCAGTTCATTCAGCTTCAGTTCTGCAAAGAGCAGTTTCGGAGCTGAAACCGGCCTGGAAGGATCGGTCAGGAAGCGGATAAACTCAGGAGGGGTCAGTTTGCTGGCCACACGGGTTGTCGTGGGGATATATTCCTGGTAAAGGTGCGAGATGGTTGATGGACCGGAGGCATATTTCCCCTTGACAATTTCAAGAACCTGGCCGTCATCTGAAACCAGATAAAGATTTTTAAAGGCTTCCAGAGGTACTTTCTCCAACACCCGGTAAATAGAGAGGTAAACCGAGCGTTTGGGTTCTCCCGAAGAATAGGGAACCAGCTTTTTCTTAATATAATCCTCGGGTAATCCCGGGATCTTTTCAGGATCCAGTTCAAAAAAAATCACCTGCCCGCGGATATTCTTTTTGGTTCCCACAGCCAGGTAATTTCCAAAATCAAAAGGTGCCAGATGAGAAACCAGCAACGATTCGGGTGTGGCAGTCAGATAGAAATACTTTTCCATACCATAAGATTTTGATCTATCTAAAGTTAGGAAAATAGAGGCAGAAAAGCAATAATAAAACAAAAATTCACCGCAAAAGCTTACCTTACTTGCCGGTTTCTCCAACGTGCCTTTGCGGTGAATAGCAGGAAGTCCTGCTTACTTCGTGGCGTTTTCGAGCCTTTTTAGGATACTGAAGATAAAGGTGGCCGACAGAATGCAACAAACGATAAAAATCAGCCAGAGTTGCCAGAGGTCGAGTTTACCCCAGAAACTGCTCCCGATAAAGAGTAATTTGTTCCCCACGGCAGTGGCCAGCAGCCAACCACCCTGCATCAATCCCTGGAAACGGGCCGGAGCCACTTTAGAAACAAAAGAGAGTCCCATCGGGCTCAGGAACAACTCCGCCACGGTCAACACCAGGTAACTGGATATCAGCCAGTATGGAACAACTCTGGATGAATCGGGAACCGGATTGTATTTGGTTGCGCCGGAAGCATCCACATATTGCAGTTCATGCGGGGAGACCAGGCCTATGGAAGCCACCAGGATGACCAGAAAACCAATGGCCGCAATCACCATCCCCAATCCGATCTTTTTGGGTGTGGAAGGCTCACTGTTCCGGTTTCTGAGCCAGGAAAACACTCCCATGACCGGGAAGGTGAGCGATACGATGAATAGCGGATTGAACGACTGGAACACTTCCGGAGCAATCGGATTGGAAAAGTCGTATCCGCTTACAAGGTACCACGTTAATGCACCGAACAACACGACCATGCCAACACCGATCATCTTCTGCATCTTCTTTTTGCCGAAAAGCAGCACCACCCCGGCCACTGCTCCGATAAAAGCAAGTAACGACCAAAGATTGAAAAAGATATTGGTAAATGGGCCTACCTCTTTGACAGTGTAATCACGGGCGAAAAAGGTTAAGGTCAAACCGTTCTGATGAAAAGACATCCAGAAAAAGATCACCACAAAAAAGACTAAAATCAGGGAGATTACCCTTGGCCTCTCCTCTTTGGTGGATATCTGGATTATCATGGCCACAAATCCGATAAAAAGACCCACTGCCGCACCGAGGGCAACATTGTTCAATAAAAAGTAGAATATAACCGAAGTGGTGATTAACAAGCCTCCAGCCAGCAGAAATCCCACCAGGTTTGTTCTGGCCGTTCCAGCATCTTTCTTTTTTACCTCCACCTTTTCGGCTGAGGGCAGCATTTTATTGAAAGATATATATACCAGAAGGGAAATTACCATGGCAACAGCAGCCACGCCAAAAGCATAGTTATATCCTTTGGAGAAAGCATCAATATAGCTGGACGCAAAAGCTCCCAGATCAGTCACCGCACTTTCCGAGACCTTACCGGCCAGTTCCTGAAATACCTTGACATCTTCCAACGTGCCGTTTTGATATGCATGGCACATGGCCGGAAGGCTTCCATCATGCAGAAATCCCTGGGTCTTCAGGAACCAGTTGCGAACACCGGTGGCTACAAAAGGCGCGAAAAATGCACCAATGTTTATCCCCATATAGAAGATCATAAAAGCAGAATCACGCACCTTGGAATACCTCGGATTATCATACAACTGCCCCACGACAGCCTGAAGATTCCCCTTGAACAAACCATTACCAAACGCTATGGTGAAAAGTCCAGCCAGGGTGATGGCCAGCGGATTGCCGGGAATGGCCATCACGATGTAACCGACGAACATCACTACAATCCCCGCAAATATTACCAGCTTGTATTTCCGTGTCGAGTCGGCCAGAATTCCGCCTATCAGTGCCAGTGCATAAATGCCGAAATAGAACCAGCTGTAATAATCCCCTGCCTGAGCCTCGGTAAGACCGTAACGTGCCTGCAGGAACAACACAAGTATGGCCATCATCGTGTAAAAACCGAAACGCTCTCCCATATTGGAGAAAAACGCCACAAACAAACCTTTGGGATGATCTTTGAACATATATTACCAGTTTATTGATTTTTTTTCAAGTCCAGACAAATATAAAATCTTTTAGTTAAAAGAAACATGACAGACAGGGAAATGCATCAACGGGAGTATGAATTCAACGTGG
>CAYWTT010000454.1:0-3766 GCA_964461245.1 uncultured Prolixibacteraceae bacterium
TAGATGGCTTAAGCTGGAAATCTCCCGAAATGCTGGAGGACGGGTGAACATTCATTTCCCATGGGATGCTGCTTACCACGTTTTGCTCGATGAATTCATAGGAACTGCTTTGATCAGAGAAGGAAACCAATTTTCCCGTTCCTTTTTCAAATCCCAGTTTGATTTTTCCATTTTCGAGCGTGATTACTTTTGGGGAATTCAAATTTACGCTGCACTGTATAAATAAAACAATCAAACAGGGGAAGGTTATCGTCAGTAAAAATTTACAGATGTTTTTCATTTTGTTTGGTATCAAATTGTTTAAAGTGGTTCAACTCTTAATATTAAGGTGGTTCTGGGCTCCATTTTCAGCTCAAATGTTCGGGTTTGACCGGAAATGATCCGGTGATCAGCAGGATCCGTGATCCGGGCGGTAAATGGCAGGTTTACCGTTTTTTTCCCGCCGAAGACAGTATGTATACAAAGCCAGTTTCTGCCAATATAAAACACGTCTCCTGAGTCGAGATAAATATGTACCCCGGCATTTCTAAAGATTTCCCGCAGTTGGGAATCCGTCAGCTGAAACAAATCTTTGATTTCCTCTTCCCGGTTCTCCTTAAAAATTCTGGTTCCCCTACCATGGGTCCATATTACGGAAATTCCCTGTTTCCTCCATTTTTCAATTTTTTGTTTTTCGTCATCCTTCAGATCAAGAAATCCCATCAGCCAGATTACTTTATACTGATCGGTCGGAATTAACATTTCATCTGAACGAAGAAAAAGATCGTAGGGAGCGCCTGTTTTACCCAGCGGATAACGGTTCGACAGGATCTGTTCGGTAAGTTGTCCGTAACTGGCATCCCAGAAGCAAAGCTGCTCATCATAAAAAACACAAACCTGAGGTTGCATTTTTTTCTCAATGGCATGAGAAAATGAAGCATAGAACCCATTTGTCTTTGAGATGACATTGAGCAATTCCGGGTGATTGAACCAGCCTCCCCACATATCAAACCACCAGCCTCCATAACCATGGGTCAACATACGGCCGGCATTTTTCCATAAGAAAGAAAGTGAGGTTCCCATGTCTTCGGGGCCTTTCCAAACGCTGCTTTCATATTGTCCCGGAGGGGTAATTGCCGGGGCTTTCTCTTTCAGCAGGGTGGTCAGGCAGGTTCGGGTATCATTCTCGGCAAACCACAATTTCCCATGCATTTTTATAGACTGAATGGCGGACATCGGAGGCCAGTCTTCACCAATAACCCGGTTATAGGTATTGGGACTTGAAAAGAAGTCAATGTCTTTACAATCAAGCAGCATTGAAAGGGCTCCATGCCCGGCCCGGGGATCGGTCACATAATAGTGGTATCCGTAAAATACACCCGCCAGTAAAGTCTGGTTACTTGCTTCTTTCACCACCCGGCAGAAATACGTTATGTTTTCAGCCAGTACTTCTGAGTGGAACTGAAAGGTATCGAACAGGGATTGTTCCTCCTCCGGAATTCTCCATCGGACGGATTTCTCTTTATTGATGTCCTCCGGAAGGGCTGTATCGAATGAAACAGAACCGTCTCCCCACGATTTTTGGAGTGCCGCTACGTCCCCTTTGTATTTCTTAAACAACCAAATACGGAACGCTTCGATCCGGGCGGGATTCCGGTCATCGCGCTGGGGTGCATGGTAAAACCATTCTTCAGTCCCTCCTGCTCCGATGTGTATTCCAACCAGGTTTTTCGAATAGGGTGATTGTAAAAGCCATTGAATACATTTCTTAACGGCTATACCGGTTTCATTTCTCCATTTTTCGGAAGAGAAGCATTGCCGGAAAGTGCTTCCGTCGGCAAGTTGGGTTGAAGCGTCACGATTCAGTTTTTCCCACCAGAGGGGCGGATCAAGATGAAGCCTGACGATAATCCTGGCATCCGGGTCACACTGGATGATCTTTTCAAAATCCACGGTCAAATCTGAGAAGTCGAACCGGTTTTCACCGATCCAAATCGGCTTTCGGAAAGGACCAATTCCAGATCCGGCATTGATTCCCCGGTCACCCAGGTATGCCGGAAAACAATAAAGATGAGTACCTGTTTTTGCAATTCCGGTGTAATATTCTTTCTGACCCAGATAAGACATGTAGGCAAACGGGGTACAGGGCTTTCCATCCACAATCAACCGGGGATCCCCTTCTGATATCCTTATTTCCGCTTTAGGTTGTGCAACCGATGAAAAGGTCCAGAGAATGAGTATAATCACTATTCCCTGACAGGATAATTTATTCATGGAGAATGCCATTCTAAGCTGGCGGAATCCACACAGACAAAATCCCTATTCCGGTTTCTGCTGTATCGGTTCCGCCAGCGGATTTACGTTCATTATCCCTGGTTAGTTATAACCGGGATTTTGTTCAATTACCGCACCTGTATTGGCTTCAATAAACGAATACGGAATGGGCCACAATCCGTGGAAATCTTGAATTTCATCCTTATTCAGCGTATTGCATTTGCGTACCCGTTCAACCAGTTTTCCTGTACGGTGGAGGGTGATTCTGCGGGGTTCCTCATACACAAGTTCTCTGGCTCTTTCATCCAAAATATAATCAAGTGTGACATTACCCGATGAAACCGGCTTGGCTTGTGCCCTGGTTCTGACCACATTAATATCTTTTGCGGCGTTAACCAAATCTCCTTTGTCCAAATAAGCTTCAGCTCTTAGCAAATAGGTTTCAGCCAGTCGGAACATGTAGTTGTCTCGGTATGTTGAACCTGCGGTGGTGCTCAGAATCTCATTATCCTTATCCTTAAACAGCTTGTCGGGATGTTGTCCCGGAGTGGTTATTTTACTGGGATAAGGGTACCATCTCCAATTCTGACTGATCCAGGTCGGACTGGGATATTTAACGGAACTTTTACCAAAATAAGCCGATTTTGGATTGTTGTAGACAAAGTCACGAACGATGTTGTGGGGAGCATTCCGGATATCGTTGTCCCAGTCACTGATCCAAAGATCATTTAAGAACCAATCGGTATTCCGCATCAGGGAAACACCTGCACCCCCTGAATCATAATTCGACTGGGGTGAACCCAGTGCGCCCTCTACCCCATCAGGATCTTTGTAGGTCATCCAGGCTACCGGATCGGCAATTCGTTCCAGCACATTGGCCGATTCGGCCCTTGTGGTGTTCACCACTGCCCAGTTGCCGGTTGAAACCAGTGCTCCTCCTGTCATATCCACATCATACTGAATAACCCACAAGGCCTCTTTATTTCCACAGCTGCGGTTCTGATTCCCCACACGGAATAAATCCCAATATACATCTCCGGGTTTGGTGAAATTCAAATATCGGTCCGTGGGATTCTGATTTGCCATGCTTCCAAAACGCTGAGTCATCAAATCGGTATTTGGATCATCAATCACTATGGATGCTGCCGCAATGGCTTTATCATATTCTTTCAGTGAAATATAGGTTTCAGCCAGCAGATGCTGTGCGACCAGATTCGAGACTCTTCCATCGGTTACCTGAGTGATACCCGGGAGGAGATTTGCGGCTTCAGTGAGATCTTTCACCATCTGATTCAATACTTCTTCTTTAGTCGCCCTGGTGAAATCATTTTTAGGACTGGTAATTTCTTCCAGACACAACGGAACACCACCGTAAAGATATACCAGATACCGGTATCCTAAAGCCCTCATAAATTTAGCTTCGGCTACTACTTTTTTAGCTTCATCTTCTGTGAGTTTGGAATCTTTGCATCTGGAAATGATGGTATTAGCATTGGCAATCAGTTTATACCAT
>CAYWTT010000455.1:0-3748 GCA_964461245.1 uncultured Prolixibacteraceae bacterium
GATGCACCACCTGTGGAATTCGGGGAGTCGGCCGGGGGGAGGTCAATAAAGAAGCGTTCGGATGCGGAGAAGCCGCTGGGTGAATGGAACACGGTCGAATTATACAGCCTGGGAGAAACCACGGTGCATGTGGTCAATGGGATTACGGTTATGGTCAATAAAAAAACAGGAGTATATGAAGACGGGGAAATCCGCCCGCTAAGATCGGGGAAAATCCAACTGCAGTCGGAAGGGGCAGAGTTATTCGTGAAAAGTGTGGACCTCATGCCAATCCAGGAACTGCCGGCCGATATCCTGCAATAAATTGCAGGGTATCGCTCCATGCTGAATGGTAAACAAAATGCCGGCAAAGGAGCTTATTCCTCTTTTTTGGTTTACATTTTTGCAGAACCGAAATTTGTTCTACTTTTGTCGCACTTTTGGAGAGATGGCTGAGTGGTCGATAGCGGCGGTCTTGAAAACCGTTGTCCCGGTGACGGGACCGGGGGTTCGAATCCCTCTCTCTCCGCAAAAATAAAAAAGAGACTGTCATACAGGGGCGGTCTCTTTTTTTTAACCATGTTATTTGATATGGTCCTTTGATATTTTATAATCTTGCAGGAAGTCAGCTGTTCAGATACGCTTGGCTTTTAACAGCTGAGAAAGTGCAATGATCTTTGAATTATCAATATGTTTTCGCATCATTTCTTTTGCAAGCGCTATATCGCGGCGGCACAAAGCATCCAATATTTCAATGTGTTCATTGTTCGTGGATTCTTTCGTTTCCCTGTCGATGAAACCTAAGCTCCGGAAACTTTGAATTAACCGGAAAAGCTGGTTTAACATGTCAATCAATCGTTTTTTTCCGGTCGAATTTATTATATAGGAGTGAATTTGTGCATCCAGATCAGTATGAACCTGAATAACTTCATCGCCGGCGTTTTCAATTACTTTCCTTTTTAACTCAATCAGCTTTTGTGCACTGAGCATAGGGGCGGAAATTTCCAGGCATAACAACTCCAGGGTCTTGCGAATTTCATAGATTTCTTCAATCTCATCAGCCGAAAACGGTAGAACTACAGCTCCTTTATTTGGAAATATCTGAATGAGACCGTCCTGCTCAAGCTGCTGAAGTACGGAACGTACCGGAGTTCTGCTGATATTAAATTCTGTGGCAAGAGATTCTTCTTTCAGTCTTGTGCCAGGAGGGTATTCTCCTGAGACAATCTTGTTAAACAGTATTGAATATATATCCATCATTAAATGTATGAAAATTATGACGTCCTTAAAAGTACGGATTCCTAAATATTTCCTTTTATTATATATGAGTACAAAAATAATTATATATGAATAAAATGAATACAAAATATTTAATAATATAGGATGTATTTATATTTATGTATACAAAAATTGATATTATCAGCAATAATCAATAAATTAAATCAAACAAACTGAACACCGGATAAAAAAATGGAAAGCTTGGGATGCGTATTTAAATACGCATTTGATTAATAAGCTGAAATTGTTTGTGATCTACTAAATAAAAAATTAATTGGCAGAAAATGACATGATTACATTTTCTAAATATAAAAATAAAAAAGTATTGTACTGGAAAGCACAAAAATCCGGGCTGAGTTCATCACTAATCCGGGTGGTAAACTGGTTTCGCTCATCAATAAAGAAACCAACTGCGAATATATCTATTCAAAATAGGCCATTTGGTTTGTTTTCCCCATCTTCAGGTAAGTATTCAGATTCCATGATTTCTTCAGGATCAGAAAATCACAGACAAAAAGATGCGAGTAAATCATTGCTTGGGAAAAAGTTCATATGGTTAATTGTCTGGATATTAAATGATAATGGGAAATGGATTCATATCTTTTCCTCTTTCTCTCCGCCGGATGAGTTAAAATCATGGGAAAGTCAGCTTTCTTTTGAGTTTAATTATTATCTTTGCACGACCAAAAACGGGTGTAGCTCAGTTGGTAGAGCATCGGTCTCCAAAACCGAGTGTCGGGCGTTCGAGTCGCTCCTCCCGTGCCCGGGAAGACTGTTTCTGCTGAAGGGACGGTCTTTTTTGTTTTCAGTAATTTGTGTGACTGCATGAAAATGAATGTGGAACTTTTCATACCCTGTTTTATTGACCAGTTATATCCGGGAACTGCTTTCAATGTAATCAAACTGCTCCATTACAGCGGAGTTTCTGTACATTACAATCCTGAACAAACCTGTTGCGGACAACCGGCTTTTAACAGCGGCTACTGGAAGGAAGCTCGTTCCCTGGCCATAAAATTTCTGGATGATTTTGAAAATGCCGGAGCGATTGTAGGACCTTCCGCATCCTGTACCGGCTACATCAGAAATTACTATCACCGGCTTTTTGAGGATGACACGGTATACCTGGAGAGGTTCCGGCAACTCAGGCCTAAGATTTATGAGCTCACTGATTTTCTGGTCAATGTGCTGCAGGTAACCTCTTTCGGGGCAGAATTCAACCACCGGGTAACTTACCATGATGCCTGTGCAGCTTTGCGCGAATATGGCATCAGGAAGGAACCCCGGATTTTGCTTGGAAATGTGAAAGGTCTTGAACTGGTCGAGATGGACGATACGGAAACCTGTTGCGGATTCGGGGGTACGTTTTCGGTCAGGTTCACAGCTCTTTCCACAGCCATGACCCAGCAAAAGGTGGAAAATGCGCTGGCTACCGGGGCAGAATACATCGTTTCCACTGAATCTTCCTGTCTGATGAATCAGGAGAGTTATATCAGGAAGAATCGCGTCCCCCTGAAACCCATTCATATTGCCGATATCCTGGCTAACAGGCTCCTGTAAGGATCCCGGGCTAAAACACCTGCATCTGATGGAGTTTGGTATATCTTCCGTTAAGTGCCATCAGCTCATCATGGGTACCCATTTCCACAATTCTGCCTTTATGCAGCACATAAATAAGGTCGGCGTTCTTGATGGTCGACAGCCGGTGTGCAATCACCAGGGAGGTGCGGTTTTTCATCAGCTTTTCCAGTGCATCCTGAACAAGCCTTTCCGATTCGGTGTCAAGGGCTGATGTGGCTTCGTCCAGGATGAGGATGGGAGGATTCTTCAGGATGGCCCGTGCAATACTGAGGCGTTGCCTCTGCCCTCCCGACAGCTTATTTCCCCTGTCGCCGATGACCGTGTCGTAGCCATTTTCCGTCTCCATGATAAAATCATGGGCATTCGCCACCCTGGCAGCCGCTTCGACTTCCCGAGGGGTGGTTTTTTCCACGCCGAAAGCTATATTATTATATATGGTATCATTGAAAAGAATGGCCTCCTGGTTCACATTGCCCATCAGTCCGCGTAAATCGTGCAGTTTAAGATTGCGGATATCCTTGCCGTCGATAAGGATCTCTCCTTCCTGGACATCGTAAAACCTGGGCAGCAGATCAACAAAAGTGGTTTTACCGCTGCCTGACTGCCCGACCAGGGCGACCGTTTTTCCTTTGGGAATGAATACGGAAACATCCCGGAGTACGTGCTTCTCGTTGTAAGCAAAACTGACGTTCCTGTATTCAATGTGGCTCTTCAGGGTGGTGACCGGCGACGCATCCGGTTTTTCAGAAATGGTGACATCCGCTTTCAGGATGAGATCAATACGGTCCATGGCAGCCAACCCTTTCTGGATGGAATAGAGTGCATTGCTGAAAGCTTTGGCCGGATTGATGATTTGGTAAAAGATACCGATGTAGGCGATGAAAACCGATCCGGTCAGTTCACTGTTCCGGTT
>CAYWTT010000456.1:0-3744 GCA_964461245.1 uncultured Prolixibacteraceae bacterium
CGCGTTCAACCGCTGATGAGCTGCTCGTTTCGGTTGAAATGACTGATTTCTTCGGCAGGATGTCGGCTGCTTTGGATGAGTTCAGCTATCTGCTCAGTGACAGGATCACCGACAAACAGCGCAAACTAGTGCTTGACAGACTGGGAGAAGCCGCAAGTCGCTACAGATCAATTATATACACGTCAAAATTTTCCGGCAAGAAGCAAATAGTCAGCCTGGTCAGCCTGCAAAGGTTCATCAATATCAGCCTTGCATTCGTTGAACATTCCATCAAAGCGAACCGGAGGAACGACAACCTCTACCATGCCTACAACCTGATGACTCTGGTCAGCGGAGATGAAATTTCCGTTTCCCACCTGAGTGAAATGCTGGAAGGGCAGGTTGCCGTTTTAAGTTCAGGTTTCATTTCTGCCTCTGAATCCCTCAGGTTATTGGAAAGTTTAAAAGCAAGTCTTCTTTACCGGGAAGATCAGAACAGCTACCTGTTGTACCCCAATAAACAACTGCCTGCTTTTCTCCGGAAGAATAACCTCCCGGAAGAACCGGTATCGAAATCAAAATTGTTACAACAGTTAATAAACTCGGGAAACAGGACAATTATTGAGAAGGATATAAAGGGACAGTATCATTTTAACGGTAATTTCAGGAATGCTGCCGATCTCAGAAAAGCGCTGGATGAATTGCCGGCAACCACTTATCGTGAACTTGTCGGAAATGAAAAGGAATTAATTGCTGATCTCTTTGAGGAAGTTTTTAATCATAAGGCATTTACAGGTCGCTCGGGAACTTTTTTTGGTTATGAAGGTTTGGGATCGATATACTGGCACATGGTATCGAAACTGCAGCTTGCGGTCCAGGAATGCTGTCTGAAGGCAGTCAGCGAAAATGAAAATCCTGAAATAATATCGGGCCTGGTAAATCATTACTATGCGATCAATGAGGGGATCGGGGTGCATAAGTCACCTTCCCTGTATGGAGCTTTCCCGACCGATCCGTACTCCCATACCCCTGCCGGCAAAGGAGCCAGACAACCCGGTATGACGGGCCAGGTTAAAGAGGATTTGTTGAGCCGGGCAGGTGAACTGGGGGTTTCAGTCAGTCAGGGAAGGCTTTCTTTTAATCCCTTGCTCATCCGCAGAAATGAGTTTTTAAAAGAACCGGCAATCTTTGGCTATTTCGATGTTCATTCAATCCCCCGGCAGCTGGCACTGAAAGAGGGTACACTGGGATTTACCTACTGCCAGGTACCTGTTGTATACCAATTGTCGGACCATGAGAGTTTGAAAATTGTCTTCAGCGACCACCCGGAAGTCACGCCTGAAGGCATGAGCCTTGACGAACAACAGAGCAGCATGATTTTTAACCGTACAGGCGAGATCGTCCGGATTGAAGTACAAATAAATCTAAAGAAAAATTGAGATAAAAAGTGAGAAAAGAAGAAACTAACTATACATAACTTAATTCATAATAAAAATGGAAGAAGCTCATTTCAAAACAAGTTCTGCGGATGTAGTGCCAACCGGGCAAAAAATCTCCTTCGGAGCGGGTCATTTAACCAACCAGTTATTACCGGCAGCACTCGGTGTCTTTATGTTTTTCTTAGTGGTATCCTTTAAAATGAGTCCTTATAAGGCGGGTATCCTTGCTGCGATTCCAAGGTTTATGGATGCCATACTTGATCCGATAATGGGCTATATTTCAGACAATACAAGGTCCAGATGGGGACGCCGGAAACCTTACATTTTTGCCGGGGCAATCATGTTCGGTATAACTTTTATGTTAATGTGGCAGATCCGACCCGAAAACGGTGAAACCTTCAATTTCTTTTACTTTTTGCTCATGTCGGTCGTTTTCTACCTGGGCTATACCATTTTTGCCGCACCTCTGATCGGATTGGGATATGAAATGACTCCTGACTATAATGAAAGGACCAGGCTCATGGCCATCTCCCAGGTGATGGGGCAGATAGCCTGGATGATTGCTCCATGGTTCTGGTTCATCATCACCCGTCCGCAAATCTTTTCAACGCCTGATGTAGGAGTGAGGAATCTTGCCATCTGGGTGGGAATCCTGTGTTTGATCTTAGGTATCATGCCTGCACTCTTCTGCAAAGAAATTGATCAGGCCCATATTACGGGACAGTCAAAATTATCCTTTAAAGAGCTTTCCTCGAATATGAAACATTTTTTCAAAGGGATTAAACAAACGCTTTCCAATAAACCATTTTTAAGGCTTTGCGGCGCTACCTTTTTTGTGTTTAACGGTTTCCAGATCGTGGCCCAGTTTGCTTTCTTTATCATCATTTACTATTTATTCAACGGTGATAATGCGGCTGCCGGTCAGTACCCTGCATGGTTTGGCACGGTAAGTGCACTGGCAACGGCAACCCTGGTGATCCCTATCATTACCTGGATGTCCGTTAAAATCGGGAAGCGGAATGCTTTTATTATCTCTTCGTTTATCTCTGTCATTGGTTATGCGTTGAAATGGTACGGATTTCATCCCGGGATGCCATGGCTTATATTTATGCCTATACCCCTCATGTCGTTCGGGATCGGCGGTTTGTTTACCCTGATGATGTCAATGACGGCTGACGTTTGTGACTACGATGAACTTAAACACGGAATGCCCCGGAAGGAAGCCCTGTTTGGGGCCGTTTACTGGTGAATGGTCAAGCTGGGTACTTCCCTTGCCCTGTTTATAAGCGGGGTTGTGTTAAGTGCTGTGGGATTTGACCAAAACATCCAGGTTCAGTCTGCCGAAACCATCATCCGGCTCCGCATAGCTGATATCACCATCCCTTCGGTTGCGGCATTGCTGGCCATAGTAATCATGTGGAGGTATAATATTTCAGCAAAAAGAGCCATCGAAATCAGGGAAGAATTGGTCCGACGCAGGGGAAAACTGTAAGTGCAGCGGTCAGCCGGCCGCGGATAACGGAATAGATTAACTATTAATCAGACAACAAGATATGTAGATACAAAATATCAACTTACCCACCAGCCCCTCTCTTCCCGAAGAGAGGGGTGGTCACGCCTGAGGCGGGGACGGTGAGTTAAATATTCATTAAACAACAATTTAAATAAAAGAATATGTCATACAGAACCGGAAAAAAATTGTCACTGGCAGGAATCGCAGGAGTGGATTTTGCCGGCAAAACCAATGAAGAGTTGAATGATGTCTTCTTAGCGGTATTGAAGGAAGGAATGCATGGTTTATGTTTCAGTTTATACGGCGAAGGGCAGAAACCGGGCGATATCATCACAGAAGAGCAGGTAAGAAGAAGAATGGAAATTATCAAACCCTATACAAAATGGGTCCGCTCTTTTTCGTGTACCGATGGTAATGAACTTATTCCCATGATTGCAAAAGACTACAACCTGAAGACACTGGTGGGAGGATGGCTGGGAAAAGATCCTGAAATCAATGAACGGGAAATGAATGGTCTTGTGCAGTTGGTAAAGGAAGGTTATGTCGATATTGCTGCAGTGGGAAACGAGGTAATGTATCGGGAAGATCTGACGGAGGAAGAATTGCTGGATTTTATCAAACGGGTAAAAGAAGCCGTTCCGGATATCCCTGTCGGGTATGTGGATGCCTATTATGAATTTACACAACGCCCGAAAATCACTGAAATATGTGATGTTATTCTTTGCAATTGCTACCCTTTCTGGGAGGGATGCAGTTTTGAATATTCGCTGCTTTACATGAAAAACATGTATTACCAGGCTCTGAATGCCGGCA
>CAYWTT010000457.1:0-3744 GCA_964461245.1 uncultured Prolixibacteraceae bacterium
ATTCCCGAACCCTCTTCAGGGAGCAATCGCCTCTGGCACTGGACCTCAAATTTTCTTACGGAAGAACACTGGATGGGGAGAAGTGGGATCCGGACATGTTGCTGCTTGAGGAAAATTACTCCCGTGAACAGAATCTCCAGGGAGTGGTGTCGTTGTCATGGTCTTTGAACAAGAGCTGGATTTCCAACCTGTCGTTTGACGGTAGTTATTCCAAAGAGTGGCAGAAGGGATTCGAAAAGACTTTTGCCGGCAGCTCCAGCGGAGCCACCTTTTTCGCCACGGCCACGGAAGATGGGGAGTACGAGATATCCTATGCACCTTCTTCCTACTATTCTGAAGCCAATTACGACGGAAGGCCTTATAACCTCTATCTGAAGCTGAAGGCAACTGCTTACCGTAAAATAGGATGGGTGACCAATAATCTTTTAGTCGGAACCGAATGGAAAACCAACGGCAACAATGGCAAGGGAAGGACTTTCAATCCTGAACGGCCGCCGGTGGGTTTGGGCACCCGTCCCAGACCGTTTTATGACATTCCTGCCCTCGACCAGTTCTCTTTCTTTGCCGAGGATAAGGTCATTATCGGCCTGGGAACCACTGAACTGAATGCAACAGCAGGGATCAGGATGGATAATATCGAACCCCGGGGAATATTCAAAACGGATGCAAGCTTTAGTTTCGATCCCAGAATTAACCTCAGATACCAGATTCTGAACAGTAAAAACAACAAACTTTTCAAGGATTTCAGCCTCCGTGCCGGCTTTGGCCGGACCTCCAAATCCCCTACCCTGATCCACCTTTACCCAGACAAGGATTACAACGATGTGGTCAGCTTTAATTATTACCCCGAGCTGATAGTAGCGACAACTAATGTAATCAGCGATACCAGAAATCATGATCTTCAACCTGCACATGGTACAAAAAAGGAAATTGGGCTTGATTTCCAGGTTGGAAAGGTGCAAAGTCGGATCACCCTGTTTGCCGAAAAACATGAAGGAGGGTTTGTGGCTGACAATATACTCTTCCCGCAGTATTACAGGGATTATGATGTGTTGGCAGCAGGCTACAAACCATGGTATGTACCTGGAGAGGGTATTTATTACAAGGATAAAACTACCGGGCAATCCGTGAAACTGGGATACGAGGAGGATGTGAGGTTTGCTTCTTATTCCACATACAGGAATGGGGATGTCCGGATTAAAAAAGGAATCGAGTATTCCATCGATTTCGGGAAAATTCAGGCTCTCAGAACCTCAGTCAATATATTGGGAGCCTATTTCCGGACGGAATCTTATGATCTGGATGCGCCTTACTGGGATAAAATCGAATATACCGTGTTTGAAGGAAATACCAGCAAACAGGAGTCTTTTGCCGTGAAATTTCCCGACAGGTATGGATACGGAACCATCGATGAGCGTTTCAATACCAATGTGGGGTTCAATACCCATATCCCGGAGCTGAAGATGCTGGTCACCCTGACTACACAGATTGTTTGGTTTGAAAAAAACAGCAGGGCGATATACCCATGGAAGAGCAAGCTGTACCGGTTGAGCGAGTTGCGCGATTATCTCGGACTGCCCGGTCTCTTTTCCGGCGATGAGGAGGGACATTTTTACTATTACCTCCCTGTAAGTCATAAGGGGTACAACAATGTGGAACAGTTATATTCGCGGGAGGATTTTGCTGAATCGCTGGCACAGCAGGGAATAAAGAAAATAGTGGCCAAATATTTTTCCCTCAGGACACTTCCTCCTCTCTTTCTTTGTAACATCAAAGTATCGAAAGATATAGCCAAAAGATTCAAACTCTCTTTTTATGCCAATAACTTTCTGAATATAAGGCCCTGGGTTCTTGATCCAAGGGATGGCCGGTATTTGAGACGAAATGAAACACCTTTTTTTGGGGCAGATATTACGATGGAATTTTAAAATTAACGGTATATGATGAAGAGATTTGCGTGGATATTGGGGATATTCCTCTGGTCGTGTACCGACTATGAAGTCCCATCGACCTATGGGCTCTCTGTGACGGTGAAATACCCTGCTGAATTCAGCCAGGGGGGTATCATCCCCGGCGCGGAGGTAAAGGTAACCAATGCCCAGACAGGCAGGGTTTATACAGCTGTTACCGGGAATGATGGCACAGCAGCTTTTCAGGTGAGGGGCGGAAATTACAATATTGTGGTGTCTGTTTCGGAAAAGCGGGAAAT
This sequence comes from uncultured Prolixibacteraceae bacterium, assembly GCA_964461245.1. GTDB lineage: Bacteria > Bacteroidota > Bacteroidia > Bacteroidales > Prolixibacteraceae > UBA1413. Next base: position 2,210 of record CAYWTT010000457.1, read on the forward strand.
TGAGATTGAAGGATACCCGGTGGAGAAGAATGTGCTTTTTTCAGGTGCTCTGAATGGAAAACTGATTATTGAAGATGGCAATTCCTTTAATTTGAATTTAGGATATACGATTGAGAATGAAGGATTTGTTATTAAGGAGCTTTATACATCCGGATGCCGTACCCCGGAACTGAAATCATACCAAGCAGATAAATTCTTTGAAATTTACAACAACACGGATAAAACGCTGTATGCCGATGGTTTGTGTTTCGGAGTGGTACATCCGACCACTACCGACAAACCTTCTCCCTGGGTCGATGCAAACGGCAAAATGCTGGACAGGATACCCTTATGGAGCTTTGTCGCCATTGTGCCGGGTTCGGGCGAAGAACATCCCATTGCACCGGGAACTTCTTTCGTGGTGGCGCTTTCAGGATTAAACCACCGGGATGATCCGAAAGGGAATCCGAATTCGATTGACCTGTCAATGGCCGCCTGGGAGATGTACGTAGAAGACGGCATGTACGTAGATGTGCCATCGGTGCCCAATATACTGATGCAACGGATCACAGCCGGTACGGCCATGATATTTGATGTGAGAGGCCAGGTATGCATCCTTTTCCGGCTGCCTTCAGATGATTTGCAGGCCGTCTTTACTGACCAGAACAATTACATGGTACAGCCGGGAGGAACATTCAGGTGTTTCATGGTCCCGTTCGGGTGGGTCATTGACGGCGTGGAAAATGCCCGTCTCTCCGACTTAGGGGTATACAAGAGGTTGCCCGACATGATCGACGTAGGATATATCCAGCATCGCGGTTCAGGAGAAAAGGTCAGTATCCGGAGAAAAGTGCTGAGAGTGGAGAATGGCAGGACAATATACAAAGACACGAACAACTCTTCTGAAGACTTCCTGACCAATCAGGATCCAGCTCCCGGAGTGATTGCCAAAGAGTAAGCACGGAGCAGTATCAGAGAAAAAGCGGACAGCGTGATGAATTGCATAAAAGATACAGGAATTACATTGAGCCTCATGATGTGGGCCGGAAGCCTGACTGCCGGAATTATCGACGGAGACCGGGGCGATTCCACCCTTTATTCATGTACCACCGTTTCCACAGAGATGGTCATGTTCATGAAATCCGTATGGTCGGAATCAACCAATCCGGCAGCCCTCTCCTGTTTTGATTGCGGAGACAGGATAGCCAGTGCCTGGTTAGGGTACAACCATGAATCGGGCGATTACAACCTTTTCCAGGAGCCGGAAGAGTTGAACCGTTACGGATTTTATACCAACGGCTATTCACGACTGGGTAAATGGAGATTTTATGGTAATTTCAGTTATTTCAATGAGACCGACAAAGGAATTCGCTGGGTGGATGTGATGGAACCCTATAACGGGAATCCCTATACCGTAGGTGATTCCATCGGGGGAAATTACTGGAAAGAGTATTACCTGATGGAAGGGAAATCGGCCTTTCTGATCAATGACCATTTTTCGGCTGGCGTTGATATCAAATATAAAGGGGGTGTGGGAACCAAACGGAAAGATCCCC
>CAYWTT010000458.1:0-3717 GCA_964461245.1 uncultured Prolixibacteraceae bacterium
TCGCCCAGGAGGCTTTTGTGAATCTGTGGCTCAACAGGGAAAAGATCCATACATCAAATGGCATAAAAGCATTTCTTTACACTTTTGCCAAAACAAACTGCCTGAATTATATCCGGCACAGGAAAGTAATGGAGAAATATCATAACAGGCAGCTCCGGGAAAAAGAAGAGCTGTTCAATGAAGAGGTTCTCACCTCTTTCGATTTCGGTTCACTGGAATTTTCGGAACTCGAACAACTGATTTTTGAATCGGTCAATGAAATGCCGGAAAAATGCCGGGTGGTTTTTATCAAAAGCAGGTACGAAGGCAAGAAAAACATTGAAATTGCCCGGGAGATGGATATCACTGAAAAAGCAGTCGAGGCCGACTTAACCAGGGCCTTAAGGACCTTAAAAACAAAACTGTCGGGATACCTGCCTGTATCAGTCCTGCATCTGGTCATCCAGCATATCAGCTGACGCATTGATTTCCCCCAGAAACATACCTGTTTTCACATCATTATCTCATTTCAGTTACCCTCACTAACCGGAAGTCAGACTTCTGCCAAAAGCAAAAAAAAGGGTCCATCCATATAGGGTATGGAAGGGATTGGGTGTACCTATAAACAGAAAACGCAAAAATGGATTTTGAATTAATCGGGAAATATCTGGCAGGAGAAGCTTCAGAAGAAGAAACGCAGCAGGTTTTTGAATGGGCTGATGAATCGCAGGAGAACTACCGGACCCTGGTCCGGTGTAAAAAGGCCTGGGCGCTGTCTGCCCATGGGCGTGAAAACAGTGAAACAGCATGGAATTATTTGTTTGAACGCAGGTTTAAGAAGGAGAAGCTGAGGCATCTGGCTATCCGGGTTATGCAATATGCAGCTGTCATCCTCCTGGTGTTTGGAACGGGAATCGCCCTTCAGCGCTATGTCATATCCCCGTCGTATAAAACGGCAGCATTCCCTTCCGATACCCGGATTGATGTTCCGATGGGGCAGATGGCCAACGTCAGATTGCCTGACGGAACCGTGGTGATGTTGAACTCAGGCAGCAGTTTGGTCTACAATGGCAATTTCAGCAGAGGGCAAAGAAATGTGATGCTGGAAGGAGAGGCCTATTTTGAAGTTACGGAAAACAAGGAACATCCTTTTACGGTGCAGACCTCGTCGCTCAGTTATACCGTATATGGGACAAAATTCAATTTAGAAGCCTTTCCCGATGATGGTAAATCAAATGCAGTACTAATCGAAGGCAGCCTCGGCGTATGGAGTGAAAACGGACATGAAATTGCACGTCTGGTTCCCGGAGAGAAACTTTGCTTCGACCGCGAACAAAAAAAATACGTAATAAAACAGGTAAATACAGACATTTATACTTCCTGGAGGGAAGGATTGATTACTTTCCGGAATGAGAAAATCAAACAGATAGCCAAGAAGATAGAGCGGTGGTATAATGTTGAAATTATCATCCTGAGACCGGAATTCGGAGAAGAATCCTATTTCGGAACCATCATGAAAAATAAACCGGTTGACCAGATTCTGGAAGTATTAAAACTGACCTCTTCCCTGAAGTATGAGATGGTTCCACGCCCTGACAAGCCCACCCTGATCTATTGGAAGTAAATCGACCATTTTCAAAATAAAACCAAAACCTTAAAACCATGAAAGAAATCAATTCCACTTGAAAAACAGGCCGAAAACAGTACAATTTCCGGCCTGTAACACGCGGCAAGTTGCTTCCAACAACGACCCGCGCAACGATAAACAAACGACTCACCAGTCCATTTATTCACCAAAATTCAGTTCAAATTTATGAAAAAATACAGGGATTACGTCCTTTCCAGGGGCGAGGTAATAAAATTGTTGCGAATTATGAGATTAACGGCAATACTGATACTGATCCTGACCGTGCAGGCTTTTGCGATGAAAGGCCAGAACACAAAATTCACCCTGACGATGCAGAATGTGCCTTTCGTGGAAGTCATCGAACACTTGGAAGAGATGTCGGGGTATCATTTTGTTTTAAAATACGATCTGAACATTCTGAACAAGAAGGTAAGTGTAAATTACAGCGATGCCACCCTGCAGGAGATTTTGAGCGATTTGCTCAGGGATTCAGGATTCACCTATCAATTCATTGATAAATACATAGCCATTATTTCGGTGACTGAAGCGGAGAAGGAAAAGCAGCAGCCCGGGAGGAGCATTGGCGGCAAGGTGACCGATGCCAGGGGTGAGCCATTGCCCGGCGTGACCGTTATGGTGAAAGGCTCCACAAACGGTACGGTGTCCAATGGATCCGGTATTTTTATTCTGAACAATATCCCTGCCGATGCCACCCTGGTATTTTCATTTGTGGGGATGCAGACCCAGGAGATTTCAGCAGGCACAAAAACCAATATCAATGTGATCATGATGGAAGAGACCGTCAGTATTGGGGAGGTGGTCACTATTGGGTATGGTTCAGCCAAAAGGAAAGACCTGACCAGTTCCATTACCACAGTAACCGCCAAACAGTTTAATCAGGGTACCCATACGAATGTAATGCAACTGCTGCAGGGAAAAGTTCCGGGGCTGAATATTACCAAAGACGGGAATCCCAACGGGGCAACCTCAATCATGCTTCGTGGTCCTTCCACCTTGCGTTCCGGGGATGCACAGGAGCCATTGTATGTGGTTGACGGAGTTCCCGGCGGAATTATCAGTTCCATTGACGACATTGTTTCAATGGATGTGCTGCGCGATGCCTCCGCCACGGCCATTTATGGCTCACGCGCGGCCAACGGCGTCATTATTGTGACTACCAAAAGGGGCGAGGAAAACAGTTCAAAAATTTCATATAACTCCTATCTGGGTGTTGAAACCATTTCGAACCGGATCGATATGTTATCGGCTGGTGAATATCGCACCTTCTTATCAAAGAGTGGACTGAGCCTGGATCCGATTGATGAGGACAATGCCGACACCGACTGGATGGACGAGGTTACCCGCATCGGTATTTCCCATAACAATAATGTTTCCATCGGAGGAGGAACCAGCAAAACCACCTATTTTTCCAGTATCACCTATAAACAGATCGATGGAATCATCCGGGAAACCGGGGTCAATACCCTCTCCGTCCTGGCCAATGTACAGCAGAAAGCAATAAATGACCGACTGAAACTTGGATTTACCATCACACATGCCACTTCCAATTCTGATCTTTTGCCGGCCTCCTACGACGAAGACAATCCCACCCTCCTGTTGTTCAATATGATAAGCTACCTTCCGACTGTCAATATTAAAAATGCGGACGGGACTTACAGGCAGAACTTCCTTCATCCGGGAGCCCATAATCCGGTGGCCCTGATCGAGCAGAATAAAGACAGGTCAAAGGGCAAGAATTTTCTGGCCACGGCCCGACTACAGTTTAATATTCTGAAAGGGCTGGATTATGAATTTAACGCATCATACCAAAGCGGACAGTCGAACCGCAGCAGGTATTATGCAAAAAAATCATCTCTGGCTCAGGGATACAACGGCCTTGCCATCCGGAACTCGTATGAAAACGATAAAAAACTGATCGAGACATTTGCTTCTTACAACAAAACCATCCAAAAACACGACTTCAAGCTGCTGGCCGGTTATTCCTGGCAAGAAGACCATAATGGCGATGGCTTCCAGTCTTCCAATACCAATTTCATCTCGGATGAAACCGGTTATAACAATTTGGGATTGGGTAGCGGATTCTCGGGGAT
>CAYWTT010000459.1:0-3709 GCA_964461245.1 uncultured Prolixibacteraceae bacterium
TTCGAATCCAGTACAACCCACGAGGCGCAGAGACAAAAGTTTCTGCGCTTTTTTTGTGAAAAAAATGAAGTTCCCCCGGATCGAAAATGTTTGGGTTTGATTTCCCAATTTATCCGACTTGTTTCGAGGAGAGATAGAAGCGAGTTTTTATTTTTCAGAATGATTTAAGAAGTCAATTTTAATTTTGTTTAGCGTTGGTTTTGTATTAACTTTTGAAAGTTTTAAAAAGGATAACTGGCTCGTTTTTACAAGCTGGATTTATTCGATTATCCGTTGAACGGTCAAAGTGAGAAGGAATTAACTCCTGTTAATCTTTTAAAGAATTGGGTTTATGGAGTCTGAAAAAGCATGTGATTCCTGTGTTGAATTCAAGAATACATTAAAAACCTTAATCTCTTCGGTCGAAGAATTAGTGCAAAAAGATTCAGCCTTCGAACATTCCGGCATGTTGGAAAGCATCCGCCAACAGGCGTTAAAGCTTCTCCGGCTTTCAGGCATTGAGGTAAATTTGGAAAATGACGGAAGAGCCGGAGAGATTAATCAGATCCGGGAATTAATTTGCCCCCCTGCACTTTGTGCAAATGGTACTCCAACAATCCGAAAGAACCTCCCTGTTTTACTGATTGTTGACGACGATGTTCATTTCCGAACTTACCTCAGGCAGATATTTGAAAAAGAATATAATGTACTGGAAGCATCAACCGGGGGTGAAGGTTTAAATATAGTGTTTCAGAAAACTCCGGTTATTGTAATTGCAAGTTTGACCATGCCTTTTATGAATGGTGCCGAATTAAGCCGTGAGATGAAGCTGAATCCGAGTACCCGATCTGTTCCTGTTTTGCTTATTATAAAAAGTGAATTGTGGAATGAGAAATCAGCAGAGAATTCAATTGAAACTAATGGTTATAGAACCAACTTTAATGCGGAGCGGCTGATTTCACAAGTCAATTTTTTGACGGCTCAGCGCAGGGTAATTCAAAAAAACATGAACCTGGAAATTGGAGGCGGAGAGAGCGCTTGCCATATTTTGTCGGCTAATGATAAAACCATTGATAAAGTATTATTCATTATAGAAAATAACCTCTCTAAACCTGATTTTTCGGTTGCAAAATTGAGCACAGCCATGGGAATGAGCCGGATCAGTCTCTATAATAAAATTAAAAAGAAAACCGGACTGACACCGGTTGAATTAATCCGCACCATTCGTATTGGCAAGGCAGCTGAGATTTTGCTGCAAAAAGGAGTAAGTATTGCTGAAGCCGCCTATATGGTTGGTTTTAACGATGCAAGGTATTTTTCTCGCTATTTTAAATCTCAATTTAACATACTCCCTTCCAGATTTGCAAAAAAAAAGAAATATCCATCTTGAATGGAGAAAGTAGATATTAATCTTCAATTTTTCTTTTTAAGAGATATTTTGTAGAAAATACAGCAAACGAGGGAAAGGATATTTTGTCTTTTCTGGCTGCACTTTTAGAGTGCTATCCGATTGACTTGCAGTAGGTAGTCTTTTTTGTTTTTAGGGATCAAAAGATTACAAGGAGGAAGAAAACAATTAGTATGTTAACATTATAGCATGCTAAAATTAACATTTTATGCCCCTCAGATAAACCATATAGTGTAAATTTGTTATAACTAAATAGAACCTGAATAATAAACTTAAACTAACCCATGCCTATGAAAAACTGAATTTTATATCTCCTTCATATTCGGTTTTACCGTAACTCTCTTTCTAAATATACCCATTAGTTCTTGTTTTTTTAAACCAAGGATTTCAACGTGGGTTTTGCAGTAATCACATTGCAAGACTAAACTATATTCAATTAAATCTACGTCTATGAAAAAAAAACCAACTCTCGGAAGCATTTTACGAAAAGTTTCTGTGTTTAGAATCATGCCACGATTATTACTGGGCATGATCCTCGTACTGTTTCAGGCTTGGGGGGCTTATGCAGAATCTGCCCTTCAAAAAAGCAAAGTGACAGGTTCCGTTGTTTCTGCAGCCGATAATGCGCCGATTATTGGCGCAACCGTTGTGCTGAAAGGAACTACCTCTGGTACAGTTACCGATTTTGATGGTAATTTTACGATTGAAGCAGGAGCCAGTGACGTGCTGGTCTTCTCTTTTGTCGGTTACAAAACTCAGGAAGTAACAGTTGGTAACCGAAGTAATATCAGGGTTTTGCTTGAAGAAGAGGTAACCGATCTCGACGAAGTGGTAGTGATTGGTTACGGTGTTCAGAAAAAGAAACTCAATACAGGCTCTACCGTTTCGGTGAAAGGGGAGGAAATAGCCCGGCAAAACACGGTTTCGCCCATGACCGCCCTTCAGGGGCATACACCGGGGGTCAGCATTCTGAAAACCACCGGAGAACCTGGAGCCGGTTTCAAGGTAAATATCCGGGGAATGGGAACTATCGGAAACTCTCAGCCATTGTATGTTATCGATGGAGTTCCGGGGGGAAACATCGATTATTTGGCACCTTCGGATATTGAATCTATTGATGTGTTGAAGGATGCCGCTTCTGCTGCTATTTACGGATCACGCGCTGCAAACGGAGTTATTTTGGTTACAACCAAAAAAGGTAAAGCAATTGGGGCCGGGAGTAATCCGATTAAAGCCAACATTACTTATGATGGCTATTATGGCTGGCAAAACCTTTATAAAAAACTCCCCGTGGCCAATGCACAAGAATATGCTGTTCTGCTGAATGAAGCCCGGGTAAACAGCGGTCAACCGTTGCTCGATTTTGCCGGATTGGTTCCGGACTGGGAAAAAATCCAGAATGGCTCCTGGAAAGGAACAGACTGGATTGATGAGCTGACCGTTAAGGATGCTCCGATTCAGAATCATGCAGTCAATATTTTTGGAGGGAGTGATCTTTCGGTTTATTCACTGGGCCTTTCTTACGCAGGGCAGGATGGGATTTTTGGCAAGCCGGTTGCCTCACAGTATGACCGGTACACCATGCGTCTGAACACTGACTTTACATTGATCAGAAATAAATCCAATAATATGGATATCCTGAAAGTTGGTGAAACGTTGCGCTATTCTTATTCAACCCGACATGGCATTGGCACCGGAAACCAATACTGGAATGATGTGTTCAGCTCAGTTGTTGCAAGCCCGTTTCTTCCGATGTATGCAACTGACGAAGCGGATCTGGCTTATCCCTACCATTATGCGATTGACTGGAATCCGCAGGAAGCCAGCCCCATTGCTTCCATGGTTTACAACCGTGGATTGAATGAATCAAAAAACTATAACCTCGACGGCAGTATCTATGCCGAAATACAGCCGATCAGGAATTTGCGCTATAAGAGTTCCTTCGGGTACCGGATGTCTGCCAGCTCATACCGGAGTTACAACCCGGTTTACAAATTAAGCGCTACCTCATTCCGTAACAACGATCGGGTCAATCACAATATGAGCGCAGGATACAGCTGGACCTGGGAAAATACCCTTGCTTATGATTTTCAGTTGAACAGTGTGCATAACTTCAACCTGCTGGCAGGGATGTCGGCTGAGAAATGGGGATTGGGAGAAAATATTTCGGGAGAAAATATCAAATCCCTCTTCTCCGATTTTGAACATGCCTTTTTGGATAACACTCCTATAATCAATGCCGACGGTACCACCAAACTGGGTAGTAGCCCGTGGGGAGAAGGAGGAATTCTTTCTTATTTTGGAAGGGTATCGTATAGTTAT
>CAYWTT010000460.1:0-3699 GCA_964461245.1 uncultured Prolixibacteraceae bacterium
CATTTTTCTCAGGTCGGAAACCAAACAGGAAATATGGTGGATGTACTCATCAGTGGTCAGTTTTTTGCTTAGCACATAATCGGACTCAGCAATCATTACAGCCAGTGGGGTGCGTAATTCATGCGAGGCATTTGACACAAACTCATCCTGGCTTTTAAACGCCTGTTCCAGTTCAGAAAGCATTCCGTTGAATGTGACGGCGAGCTGTTCAATCTCATCCTTCTGACGTCCTTCATCCAAACGGTCACTGAGCCTGGAAGCGTTTATTTCCTTTACACTGTTAATGATCCTTGAAATAGGTTTCATGGCCGATCTGGAGAAGAAATAGGAAGAGGATATGGCCAGCCATATTCCCGTTAACACACACCAGAAAAGAATTTTCCTGAGTTCCTTGAGATTCTCGGTTCCGAATTTGTCATATGCAAGCACATAAACCTTGTATTTCTGAGCGTGAACTCTGTGTGTATAGATTATTCCTTTTTTTCTGCCGAGGTTAAAATATTGGATATCCCCACTTCCCGGATGGTCAGGCAGTATTTCCTGTTCCAGATAATCTATTCCGTTGTTGTAAATGGGTTTTTTCAGGGAGTCTGTGATTAATACCTCTTCTTCCTCCAGTGATTTGGTAGTTTGCTGTATTTTTTTTAGCAGCGTGGAATCTACCTCAGCTACATTGATGAGCAGGATGGCAGTATTTTTAGCCTGGTTCAGCAAATTATCCCTGAATTTTCCCTTCTGGCTGGTATAGGAAAAATAATAAACCAGTAATGAGATGAAAAGCAGGATTGCCAGGACAATCGATGCAAAACGGACAGATAACTTGGTTTTGATTTCCATTTTACAATTCCTTGTCGTTGCAATAGAACCCAAAACCGAATTTGGTATGTATCAGTTTGAGCTCAAAATCAGCATCAACCTTTTTCCTCAGATAATTCACATACACATCTATCAGATTGGTGCCGGTCTCAAAATCAATGCCCCATACTTTTTCCAGAATATAATCCCTTGTCAGCAATTTTCCTTTGTTTTGCAGGAATATCTGCAGCAGATTGAATTCCCTGGATGTCAGTTCAATTTTCTTTCCGGCCCGGAGGACTGTCTTTGTTTCCAGATCCATGATTAAATCGGCAATATGCAATCTGTTCAGGGTTGTACGCATATCCGAACGTTTCAGGAAGACTTTGATACGCGCAAGCAATTCCCTGAAGTCAAAAGGTTTAAGCACATAATCATCTGCACCGGCGTCAAATCCGGCGAGTTTATTATCAGGCGTCCCAAAGGCAGTCAGCATGATTATGGGGATCTGGCTTTTCATTTTTCTTATCTCTTTGCAGAGTTCATAGCCATTCAAAAGGGGGAGGTTGATGTCCAGGATGATCAGGTCATAGTTGGTCAGCTCGAACATTCTTTTACCCACATACCCGTCATATGCCACATCGGCAGTGAATCCTGATTCCTGCAACTGCTTCCTGATAATTTCGGCCAGCCGTTTTTCGTCTTCGACAATCAAAAGGTGATTTCCCGGCATTTAACTTTCATTTACCTGTACAAAGCTAAAACAGATTTATCAGTAAACTTCATTTTAATCAATTTCTAATAAGTTTATAATATCCTTCTAAACAACCATCCAACCTTTCCCCCGTATTTTTACAACTGAAAATGTAATAGCTTAGTTATGAAAAAATGGAAGGAAAACTATACGAAGTTAAAAAACAATGGTTGTCTGGGAATGTTGTTCTTCTTTGGTTCTGTAGCGGTGATCTTTGTTTTGTTAAAGATCTTTGTTTTTAAAGGATAACTGAGGGGAAGGTGATAAGCAACCCGGTGTATTATTATCCCCGGAAATTCAACTCCATTGAGTTATGGGAAAAGGTAACGGATGATCAATGGTATGATCCTGATTGGCAGCGAAAAAATGCAATCCGGACGACAGCTCAATTAAAAAAAGTGATCCGGTTGAATGATTTCCAGGTCAGTGAAATTGAGAGAACACTGCAGTTGATGAAAAGGCAGGGTAAGGAGCCCTTAAGGATAACCCCTTATTATGCCTCACTGATGCAGGAAGATCCTTTTCATCCCGAAATGTTACCCGGTGAAAAATCCGATAAACGGTTGGATCCGGTTTTTTGGCAGAGTGTTCCAACTCCTGCCAATCTGATGTTCCCCAATACAGGTAAAGAAGCAGCAATGAGTGAAGGAACCCGGAGTTACGGGGCTGCCTATCAGCGTTATCCAAACAGGGTTGCTCTTTTTGTGGCTGAAAATACCAGTTGCGCCTCTTACTGTGTCCATTGCCAGAGAGCCAAATCATTGGACGCCACCGTCGATGTGAACAGTATCGAATTAAACAAGGGACTGTATTATGTCGGGTACAATAAAAATATCAATGAAGTGCTGGTCACGGGCGGGGATGCCCTGATGGTCAGCAGGATCCGGTTGCAATATGTTTTAGAGGAATTAAGCAGAATTCCCCATCTAAGGGTTATCCGGATTGCCACCAGGGTACCGGTAGTATTGCCTATGGCTGTGACGGAGGAACTGCTGGGATTGATTGCTGTATCCGCCAATAAGTATTCAAGCGGTCCCGAGAAACATGTCTACTTTATGACACACATCAATCATTATCAGGAGATTACGGAAGAACTGGCGGGAGCTGTAAAAAAAATCAAATCGTTCGGTTTTACTGTGAGAAACCAGACCGTTTTGTTGAATCATGTGAACGACTACTATAAGACGCTGGCTGAAACCTTCCGAAGAATGCTTTGGATAGGAGTCCACCCGTACTATTTGCTTCAATGCCACAAAGAAAAGGGAATTGTTCATTTCATTACCCCGGTGCAAATTGGGAAAATTTATATCAAACATCTACAAGGTTGGATTTCAGGAATTACCATGCCCAGGTATGCTGCGAATATTGAAGGGGGTGGAGGGAAAGTCCTGTTAATGCCGTCGGGACATGATACCCTCAACCTGGAGCAGCAGATTGATGACAAAATTTCTGAAAGTACCGCTATTATTTCGACCTGGGATGGTCATAAAATAATTAAATATGAGTCACTTGGCAGAGCCACCAGGGAAGAATACGAAAATGCGGTAAAAGAGATGGACCGGTTTATCGGAAAAGAGGGCGTGTTTGTCCCTAAGATCATCATCGTTGATGAAAAGGGAAATCACATCGAAACCACTAACCGGACAAAGTTGCCCATCATCAAAACATCCAGGAAATCTCAACTTTTAGGGTACACATTGTATGACAAAGAAATGCCCCTCACCAACCCTGCCCTTATTGCGGGCAAACTGGATGAGGGATTTAAAAGATCAAGATACATGGCTTAATGACAACTTTTACCAAGGCATCAGCAACTGTTGGTCTGCTCTAATCTCATCGGCCGTAAAAGTACAGTGTCCGTAACGGTCAACGGGGATCTGCTTCAGTAAGGCAGGCGAAGGACTTTGATTCGCCTTAGTATCAATCCCGGAACCCAACAGGCAGGGTATGAAAATTCCCCGGAATTAAGTATCTTCACAGAAAATTGAAATGCAATGAATCAGACTATCCCCACCTCATTGGCTCTTTTGGTCCTTTCTGGCGGGATAACAGGATGTAATCACGACCAGGCTGTCCTCAAACAGCCGAATATCGTTTTTATCATGAGTGATGATCATGCATACCAGGCGATCAGCGCTTACGGAGGTATG
>CAYWTT010000461.1:0-3697 GCA_964461245.1 uncultured Prolixibacteraceae bacterium
CTGCGATAAGAGAAGCCATGACCGTATTTCTCGATTCCGGTTATCCGGCTCTGAATAACCAGGGGAGCGAATACCATTATCCAGCTTTGCTGGCCAGAGGACTGAACAGGATTTTCAGTGCGGCCACCGGGAAATACTTCAAGGTACTTCTGGGAAACAGCGGGACCGAAGCCACTGAAATCGCACTTCACCATGCCTATTTTGAATGGAGAAAAAAGTTTGAAAAAATCAGGGATGAACAGCTGCAGCTCTATGGATCGCTGCCTGGCATAAATGCCGGGAAAATCTGGGAAGAAAACATGAAACGGGTGGAAGAGGCCACTCCCTGCCTCATAGTAGCTGAAGATTGTTTCCACGGTAATACAGCCGGCGCAAGGAGCCTGCTGAACTATAAAAAGAAAAGGAATTACTTTTCGGGCTTATTAAAGCCAAAACCCCTGGTTATGAACCTGAAAAGCCGGAGTTGGGAAGAAATGACCAATCGTTTCGAACAAGAGAATTTTGTCGAACTCCTGACTTTCAAAATGACCGAAGGAGGTTGTAAACCGGAGCCGGTCAGATATTGCACCATTATTGCCTCGATCATGGAGCCGGTAAGAGGGGAAGGAGGGATTTATGAAACAGATCCCGGGCTTCTTGATTTTCTTTCCACACAGGAATTTCCCCTGATCTCCGATGAAATCCAGTGCGGGTTGGGAAGAACCGGCGACTTCCCCGCCTTTGCCAGAGCCTCGTACTATCTCCTGGGGAAAAGTCTGGGAGGAGGCATTGAAAAAATAACAGCCGTACTGATCGATGACAACCGTTTCAAACCCGAGTTCACCTCCTATTTCAGTTCCACCTTTGCAAACGGGGAATTGGCGGCCTATGTAGGGCTTACAGTGCTGCGCATCCTCGCCAAGGAGGAGCTTACTGCCCTGGCAGCCGCCAAGGGAAAACGGTTTCTCTCCCTGCTTCAGGAGGTAGCCGGAGAATATCCCGATGTAATCCGATCCATCACCGGAAAAGGACTGATGCTGGGAATCCATTTCAATCCGGAGATCGGCAAAGACAACATTATTCTGAGGGTATTGCTTGAAAACGAAAAAGCAGGGTATCTGTTTGCCGGATGGCTGCTAAACCGTCATCATATCAGGGTGCTCCCTACTCTTTCCAGTCCGAATTCCCTCCGGATCGAACCTTCGTTTTACCTGCCCGACAGCGAAATGGAAGTTTTTTGCGACGCCCTCCGGGAATTGTGTCTGTTATGCAGGGACCGGAATATTTACGAGCTTTGCAGATTCCTGATGAATGAAGATCCATGGCAGGATAAACACTTTCCCTTTTTCGGGGGTGTTTTCCCGCAGATTGAGGAGCGCCCGGCCCATAATGCCATAAGAACCGGTTTTATCGGCAATTTTACCCTTCCGCACCGTGAATTGCAGGTCCTTGAACCACGATTACTGGAAGCATCTGATACCGGATTGCGGATCCTTTTTAACAAAATGCAGATCCTCCTGGAGGGTAAACCCATCCGGATCATGAGCAAAAATCTAATGAAAGGGAGGGTTCATTTTACGTTTTACATTCTTCCCTTTGACTCTTCGCAGATGGAAGTTGTCAGCAGGTGGGGAAAGCGAAGGCTTATCGTCTCCAAAATTCAGGAAGCCATTAACGCGCTTTCCGACGAAGGAGCCCGTTGCATCAGCCTTGGAGCGCATACCTCCATCATTACCGGAAACGGACTGAACGTGGCTGAAAAAGGAACAACTAAGGTGCTGACCGGGAACACCCTCACGGTGGCATCCTGCCTCCATCACCTGGATAATTATCTGCAACGTCCAGGTCACTCCTTCCCGGGGCAGCCTGTCATCGCCATTTTGGGTGCGGGGGGAAATATCGGCTCCGGACTGACTGAATGTCTCGGCGACCCTGCTTATCAGGAATACGGGATCATACTTGTCGGGAACAAAGAAAAACGACTCTTCAGATTAAAGGACAAACTGGTGAATAACCGGCAGGTCACCTGCACCGACGATCTTTTCAGTCTCAAAGAGGCCGATATCATTCTCGGCTGCGCCAATACCGGCGATCCGCTGATTTTTCCACATCATGTGAACCCAGAAAAGCCGGTTTTCATCATCGACATTTCCGTTCCGCCGGCTGTCTCCGAAGAGGTGAAACGAATGAAAAACGTGGAGTTTTGTGCGGATGCTTCCTCAGTGAAGTTACAGGATGATCCGCATTTAAGGATCAGCTCCCATACTTCAGAAGGCAGGATTTTCTGCTGTGCAGGGGAGGCTCTCCTGTGTGCCCTGTATAACCTGGACCCGCAGATGAAAGGGCATATCCGGAAAGAGTGGATTCAGACCCTCCTTCCACTGGCTGAAAAGGAACATTTTTTCAAATAACCTGGACATATGAGCTTTCTTTTTGACTTTGGACTGTCACAGGAGGATCCGCTGACTGAACAGACAGTGCTGGACATCCGCCCCGGTGAAAGGATACTCTCCCTTGCCAGCGGCGGAGAAGTCGCTTTATCTTTGCTTTCGCTGAATGAGAATACCCGGATCAAAGCGGTCGATATTTCGGATACCCAGATCAGGCTTTGCCGCTTAAAACTCACCACGGCCGCCTTCCTCGGTTTTCCTGAAAACGGGGCTTTCCTGGGTTATTCGGCGATGAATGAAGAACGCAGGCTGCAAATCTACCGGGATCTTATCCGCCGGCAACTGCCCGTGCAAGATGCAGAATTCTGGGACAGACAGCTTTCGTATATCGGGAAAGGAATCATCCATGCCGGACGGTTTGAACAGTATATCCGGAAAATGAGGGGAATTGCCCAACTCTTTATAGGCAGGAAAAACCTGGAAATGCTGATTTCCTGCTCTTCCACAAGTGAGCAGGAAGAGGTGTTTGACCGTGATATTGCCACCCGCAAAAGCCTCCGGATGTTGTTTAAAGTAGCATTTCATCCTTCCATTTACCGGAAACGGGGATTACAGGATCAGGCCCTCATTCATGCCGGGAAAACGACAGGAGAAAGGTTTTACAGTAAATTTCGCGATTTTTGTACGGTGAATCCGGCATCGGAGAACTATTTCCTGCAGTTTTTCCTGACCGGTCACTGTTTAGATGGAACCGCCTACCCTCCTTATCTGCAATCCTGTAACAAAAACCGGTTAATTTCCAACCTGCCCAAAATGGAGTTTAAAACAATCTCCTTTCAGGAAGCGCTCAGGGAAGAAGAACCCGGTACCTTCGGCCGGATACACATGTCCAATCTGGGCGACTGGATGACCAAGGAAGAGTTCATGGAATTGCTCGATCTGTTTTGCGGATACTGTACACCGGGGAGCCGGATCCTCTACCGTTACCTGCAGAAGAACCATTTTGCAGATATCCTGGCTACACATTTCCCCATTGACAGTCAACTTTCTGTCTTAGCTGAAAAAAAAGACCGCTTCCCTTTTTATGGGATCCTTCCGGTTACGCTGACCTGAGATTTTAAAAAATCCAGAAAATCCCGGATTACCATGCCCATTTCCGCACTGTGAAGGCGAAGGTTGTTTTCCAGATCCACATAGCTGCAATTACGGATCATCCCGACCATCCTTCCAGTCTCCTCCTTCACATGGAAATGATCTTTCGAGGCACCGGCAATCAGTACCGGGCAGTCGATCTCTTCAAGCCTTTGCCAAACGGTATAGGGTGCGAT
>CAYWTT010000462.1:0-3686 GCA_964461245.1 uncultured Prolixibacteraceae bacterium
CGGTCTGGTTGACCACTGTGGCCGCCCCAATGCTTCCGCCCCTGCGCATGTAAATGCTGTCACAGGCCAGGGAAATCAAAGCCCCCGCTGATGCTGCGTTATTGTCCACAAATACAACCACCGGAATTTTACTATGAAGAATTTTTGTACGGATAGAATCAGCATCGAGCACCGTCCCGCCGTATGTATTCATATGGATCAGAAACATTCCGGCTCGCAAGGAGTCAGCTAATGTAAAAGCCTGTTGCGTCTGCCTCCACGTAGCCCTCGTTATTTCCTGCCTGATATTGAACTTATAAACCAGTTTCTCCGGTCTCACCTGTCCTGAAAGCCATCCCGGCAGCAAGGCAATCATCCAAATCAATAATAATTGTCTCATCCTGTAACTGTTAACATTACAATCCTGTTGATTCCATCTCCCGTGCCAGCTGAAGGAACCGGTTCATCCCAGCCAGTTTCGGCTCATCCAGATTGTAACTTATATTACGGGTAAAATACTCAAAAATATCCACATCCGGAAATTTGGATTGTTCCGATTTTTCAACTTCCCGGACATTATTTACTCCAAAGGCAATCGCTTCCTTAAACCGGTCAAGGAATGAGGGCGGCAACTGCTTTTGGGAGACCCAAACAGCAAAAACGAACGGGAATCCGGTGAATTTCATCCATTCTGAAGACAAATCCCAAATATAAGGATATCTTTTTTCCACCTCGAATACCCGGTCTCCAATGACCACTCCCGCAGTATGACCGGCAATCCGGTTTTTCTCAAAATCACCGGAAGTATTTTCCCAACGGAATTCCCTTTTCCAGAAATGGTACGCCAGCGTTCTGATCAGTAATACTGAAGATCGTGACTGATAATCGAGCAGGATGGTATCCACCTCCTCCAGGGGTACATTACTTGCCAGAACAACTGTACGCACCGGCCCCACGGAACCGATGCAATGATCACTGATGATGTGGTAATCAGGCAGATCAACCAAAGCCCCCACCGGGATCAATCCGATGTCAGTCTGGTTGGTTGCCAGTTTTGCAGCGGTCAGGGATGGCATGTCCAGATGGAGTTCAATTTCATGAATTACAGGTGAGTTTAGCAAACCAAACAGGAATGGCTTGCTGTTGAGGTAAGAGATTAAGGAAACTTTGTACTTTTTCATGCACATGATTTTATCGGAAAGTCCCGGTGACTCCGGCAACGAATTTAAGAATATTTAAATTCCCGTTCCCTGAAAAAAGTCATTGCGCCCGAATATGGGCTAAGTCATTCCCGGTAAATTTTATACCTTTGCCCTGATCTTAAAAAAATTGCAATGATTATGAACGCTTTGACCGCCATTTCTCCGGTGGATGGCCGCTACAGGAACAAAGTGGAAAAGCTGGAAGCCTATTTCAGCGAATTTGCTTTGATCCGATATCGCATTCGCATTGAAATTGAATATTTCATTGCGCTGTGTGAACTGCCGCTTCCCCAGTTAAAAGCAGTCAGCAGCTCCAGTCTTGAAGAACTCAGAAAGACAGAGGCCAACTTCAGCCTGGAAGATGCATTGCGGATAAAAGAAATCGAAAACGTGACCAACCATGATGTTAAAGCGGTTGAATATTTCCTGAAAGAAAAGTTTGATGAGATCGGACTGACTCCATACCGGGAGTTTATCCATTTTGGCCTTACCTCACAGGACATCAACAATACAGCCGTTCCGCTTTCCATTATTCAGGCCCTTGATGAGGTTTACAAACCCGTCCTGGAAAAACTGATATCGAAGCTGACTGAAATGGCACAGGAATGGAAGGAGATTCCCATGCTTGCGCATACACACGGGCAACCCGCATCGCCCACAAAGCTGGGAAAAGAAATCATGGTTTTTGTGGAAAGGTTCCATGTGCAGATCGGGCAATTGAACTCACACCTTCTTTATGCCAAATTCGGAGGGGCTACCGGCAATTTCAATGCCCACCATGTAGCCTATCCTTCCATTGACTGGAATAGTTTCGCCAATCGTTTTCTGAAGGAAAAACTGGGTTTGCTCCGATCGCAATATACTACTCAGATCGCCCATTACGACGATCACGGAGCCTTGTTTGACATCCTTAAGCGAATCAATATCATCATGCTGGACCTGAACAGGGATTTCTGGCTTTACATTTCGATGAACTACTTCAAACAAAAGATCAAAAAAGGAGAAGTAGGTTCTTCTACCATGCCTCACAAAGTTAATCCGATCGATTTTGAGAATTCAGAAGGAAATATTGGGGTTGCCAATGCAGCTTTTGAACATCTGACACAGAAACTGCCGGTTTCAAGACTCCAGCGTGACCTGACCGACTCCACAGTTACCCGCAATATCGGTGTACCCTTTGCCCATTCGCTGATAGCCATTCAGTCCACATTGCGCGGATTAGATAAATTGCTGCTTAACAGACAGGCCATGGAAGAAGACCTTGAAAACAACTGGGCTGTGGTGGCAGAAGCGATACAGACCATCCTGAGAAGGGAAGGGTATCCCAATCCATATGAAGCACTCAAAGAACTGACAAGGAACAACCAGCCGGTGAACAGGGAATCAATCGGCCATTTCATTGACCAGTTACATGTTTCACAGGAAGTGAAGAGTGAGCTGAAGCAGATCACTCCCCTGAATTATACGGGGATTTACTGATTGCCGGAAGAAGGCTGGAGACCATGAAGACAGGAATGACACGCCCGGAAGGATTCATGTCGGCAAACAGGGAAAGATGCAGGGCACAGGCTTTAAATAAAAATAGTCAATGAAAGAATTTTTCCAGATTTTACGCAGATACATCCCTCCCTATAAAGTTCACCTGGGATTAACCTTCCTGTACAATTTCCTTTCAGCAGTATTTGCTGTATTTTCAGTAGGATTGATGATACCCATTCTGGAGATATTGTTCAACATGGCTGAAGAAGTGAACAACATGGTTCCATGGGCTTTGAACCTTGACTCGATTACCCATAACCTGTATTACTACCTTACCTTGTTTAAAAATGCCCATGGCCCCGGACTTTCCCTCCTGATGGTAGGTCTTTTTGTGTCGCTGGGAACCCTTCTGAAAGTAGGATTTGCCTACATGGGGGCCTATGAAACGGTCTATATCCGGAACGGGGTGGTACGCGACCTGAGGCAACAGATTTACCAAAAAATCCTGAGACTGGCCCTTCCGTTCTTCACGGAGGAGCGCAAGGGAGATATCATGGCCCGGATCTCAGGGGATGTGGCAGAAGTGGAAAACTCCATTATGGCTTCCCTTGATATGTTCCTGAAAAATCCGGTACTGATCTTTGTGTTCCTGGTTTCGATGCTGATCATGAGTCCATCACTTACTGGTTTCATCCTGATCGTCCTTCCTTTTACCGGTATCATCATCGGCCGTGTGGGAAAAACACTCAAGAAGGTTTCACGTGAAGGCCAGGATAAGATGGGATTGCTGCTTACCATTATTGAAGAGACGTTGGGGGGGTTAAGGATCATCAAAGCCTTCAATGCGGAACCAAGGATGGAAAACCGGTTCAACCATGAAGCGGGGCAATACCGCCACATCATGAACAAGTTGATGTGGCGGCGCGAACTGGCCCATCCCCTAAGCGAATTTCTCGGTACTGTGGTCATTGTGATTGTGGTCTGGTTCGGTGGTACCCTGATACTGAACCGGAACAGTGAACTGAC
>CAYWTT010000463.1:0-3679 GCA_964461245.1 uncultured Prolixibacteraceae bacterium
TTTCAATAACTCCCTATGTATTGTGTACCCAATCTCTGCATTTTTTAGGCGCAAATAACTGGCATCTCTTGTCCAGAAATTAGAAGATAAGTAGTTAGACGGAGAAATAGAAGACCCTATACTGAAACGGGGAAACTGAATTGGCAATCCTTGTTCATACCGTTCCTGGCTCCAGCTTTCGACCATGTAATCGTGTGCATTCGCACCACTGCCAAATGGCATAATAAGAGTTGAAGCATAGGCAACAGAGACATTCGTTGCTCCTTGAAACAAAACGGAAAAATCTAAACCCTTATAACTGCCGCCCAATGATAATCCGATTATTTTCTCAGGAAAATTGGAATACCCGATAGGAACCTGGTCGTAAGTATTTATCTTCCCATCACCATTGACGTCCCGGTATTTTATGTCTCCCGGTTGTATTTTGTTGCTTTGGTATTCATACACAGGGCGATTGGCGTCATTGATCTCTTCCCATGTATTGTACAACCCCTCAGACAATAAACCAAAATATTGTCCTGTACGGTGTCCTGTACGGTACTGGTAAGGATAAGTCTGCGTCACCTCATCCTGAAACTCGATCACGTTGTGCGCATAAGTATAATTCCCTTTTAACCAATATTGAAAATCACTGATGCTGTTATTATAAAACACTTCTATTTCGTGCCCGCTATTGCTCATTTTTCCCATGTTATAGGCAGGCAGTGAAGCTGCAACAATTCCGGGAACAGTCCCTTTCGTTGCCAGAATATCGTCACGGTTTTCATCAAACCAGTCTAAAACAATTTTTAACTTGTCTTTTAGGAATACCATTTCGGCCCCGATATTTAGTTTTTTTGCACGCTCCCAGGTCAGGTCTTCATTGCCAAGAGTCCCTTCCAGCGCTCCCTGGTATCCCTGAAGGTTTGAACCATAAGTGCCAAAATAATAACGGTTACTGACATAACTGTATGAAGCCGGGCGGTACAGGAACCTGTTCCCTCCAATTTTATCGTTTCCAACAACACCATAGGATCCCCTGATTTTCAGATAGGTCAGGTAATCGTTTTTGGGAAAGAAAGGTTCATCGGAAGCCACCCAGCCCAGCGAATAGGCAGGAAAGAAACCAAAACGTTTCCTGGGGGCAAAGTTTTCGGTACCATTGTATCCGATGTTTATTTCTGCCAAATAGCGAGTCTTATAATCGTAGAATGCCCTGCCCACGATACCCTGATATCCGTTTGGCACTAGGTAGGCCAGGTCCGGGTCGTGCCGTTTGCTCTGGTTGTACAGGAGCAAACCGCCCAGGTTATGGTCCCCTATTTTGCGGGCATAATCAAAACCAGCTTCAATATATACTTTACGATACTTGTCGAATGTTTCAGCAAAACCAAATTGGGATGGGTCTACCTGGGGAATATAAATGATAGAATTGTCCGTTGCCCTGGTCACCCTGTACATCTCGAAATTCTTGGTGTACTTGATATTCTCGTTGTTGAAATTATTGTATGATGCAACAAGGCGGGTCGATAAGCCTTTTATTATAAAATCGAGGTCGTAATTAAACCGTATCGAACTATTGAGAAAATTTTGATAGTCCTTCTGAAAACCATTCAGATATAAGGAATAGATTGGTCCCGCAGTAGTAGTCAAAGCCCCATCGAGATAAACAAATTTACCTTCAGTATCTTCCAACAAAGGATGATCCAAAGGATTAATCGACCAACATTGCTTAAAGATATACGGAGCAGCTACTGAACCTGAACGGGTTTCAATTTGAGATGAGATATTAATATTTGTTGACAGACGTTTGGTAATATTGAAATCAAAATTGGTACGTATATTATACCGTTTATACACAATTTGAGCATCAAAATCCTTAATTATTTCAGTATGGTTTAAAACCCCACCTTGATCAAAATATCCTAATGACACAAAATATTTTGCTTTATCGGTACCACCATTGATATTCAAATTGTGCTGTGTCTGACTCGCTGTTTTGTCAAACATGTATGGGAACCAGTCCACATCAGGATAAAATACCGGATCCTCATGTGATTTATATTTAGCGATGGCTTCATCTGAGAATTTTGGAATATATACGCCTGTTATATAACTGTCGTATTTTAATGCCAAATTATAACTGGTTGCATATTCAGCAGCGCTCATACTATGCTGCATTTCAGCTAATCGAGAAAATGCCTGTTGGACGGTATAGCTCACCTGTGGTTTACCTTCTATCCCTCGTTTGGTTGTAATCAGGATGACCCCGTTGGCTCCGCGTACCCCATATACTGCAGTGGCCGAGGCATCTTTCAGGATAGCGATGTTTTCAATCTCATTCGGATCGATGTTGTTGTAATTGTCTGTTTCAATTCCGTCAACCATAATCAAAGGATCCTGAGCACCGGTAAAAGTACCAATCCCCCTAATCCTAATTGTAGCTTGGTCTTTACCTGGTTCACCACTACGTTGTACCGACAAAATACCGGATAATCGTCCCGCCAGCGCATTGCTGATATTGGCCTGCGGCGACTGCATCAGTTCCGTGTTTTTCATCGTCGCAACAGCGCCTGTTATCGTTGCCTTTTTTTGTACACCATAACCGACAGCAATTACCTCATTAAGGCCAACTGATATTTCCTCAAGAACTACTGAAAAACTCGTTTTCGTTCCGATCGGGACTTCCACAGTTTTGTATCCTACAAAAGAAACAGATAATATTTTGGAATTGAGCGGTGCTTCAAATTCAAATTTTCCATCCATATCTGTGGTAATACCAACCGTCGTGCCTTTAATTATAACGGTTGCTCCGGGAATGGGATTCCCTCTGGAGTCCATTACTTTTCCCGATATTTCCATCTTTTGAGGAGGCGAAATCTTAGCTATTTCACTAATTGGCAGCAGCTTAACCTCATCGTCTTTATAAAGAAAGACTTGCCGGTCATCAATTTTGTACGTGATTCCCGTGTCCTTAAACAACAGGTCTAACACTACTTCAATGTTTTTATCCCGGACAGAAATGCTCTTTCTTTCACCAAAATCAAAGATGTTTTGGTTGTAAATAAAAATGAACTCACTCGTTTTCTCAATCGAGTTTAAAATCTCAGTCAGAGATGAATTCCTAATCTGAAGATCAATTCTTGTCTTCTGAGAATAGGTGCTGGCAGAGAAGGCCATTGAACTCGTAAAAACCAGAACAAACAGTAGCCTCATTTTCAACAAAAAAACTTTCAAATTCTTCCTTTTACAGGAAGAGTGAACAATTAATTTTTTTTTCATAAATTTGAAATGATTTAAATAAATTAGATTGCCTTAAGGCATAATTAACACCAACCGGTTAATGTTACCAGCATTGACCGGTTTTTAGTTGATTGATATCACGTTCCTTTTCTCATGTGCATTCATTTAAGTTATTAAATTCCAGTTAGTTATTTTTAAACACATATTTATTGCCCTGCTTCACATAGGATGTTTTTGATATGAAAGCAATGCCATCCAAAACCTTTTCCAAATCATCTTTCATATCCAGTTTGCCATATATTCTTTCTACCTTTCCATTGAATTCAGTGGCTACTTCCACATTATAATATCTGGAAACCCGCCTTAATAAACTGGAAACTTCATCGTTATTAAAGGAGAGATACCCATCAACCCAGGCAGTATAAATATCCGTGTTTTCAACAGTGGTGATCTCGAA
>CAYWTT010000464.1:0-3663 GCA_964461245.1 uncultured Prolixibacteraceae bacterium
AGTTATCGGACCCATCATAGCTTTGATTTATTTGTCTGTCTATCCGGGAAAACTCAGTACCCTTTTTTATCTGGCCTTTATTCCGGGTATCATAGCTGTACTCTTTACCTTTTTGATCAGGGAAAAACGCTTCTCTCCGCAAAAAGAAAATGGCCCTGCCGGTTTTTTCAGTTATTTCAATTACTGGAGAAACGCACCGGCTGAATACAGGAGACTGCTCATCCCGCTAGTACTGTTTGCCTTGTTCAACAGCTCTGACATGTTATTGGTGCTGAAAGTAAAAGAATCAACCGGCAGTGAAAACAATGCCATTATGGCCTATATCTTCTTCAACCTGGTCTATGCCTTGTCTTCTTATCCGATGGGACTGCTGGCTGACAAGATCAATATGAAAAAAGTATTTCTGATGGGTTTGCTAATGTTTACCGTCACTTATCTGGGAATGGCAAAAGCTGAATCCATGACGGCTTTTTATGTGATTTTCGGAATTTATGGCATGTATATGGCAGCAACCGAAGGAATATCCAAAGCATGGATCACCAATCTGGTCAGAAAAGAAGAGACCGGGACAGCGGTAGGTTTATTTGTTTCTCTTCAGAGTATTTCCCTGATGATCGCCAGTATGGTTGCCGGACTGGTTTGGAGCATATATGGAGCTTCTCCTGCTTTCCTGCTCACGGCTGGTGTAAGCTTGCTGGTTTTCTTCCTGATATTTTTTTTTATCAGGAAACCTGTCTATACCACTAATATGTAAAAACTGTTGAAATGATCAATCTTAATTCGATATTAACTGACCTGGGTGTATTATTGGAAATTTCCGCTTCGATCCATGCAGTTTCGCTACAGAAGGAAATAGAGGAACTTTCAGGCAAATTGGAAGGGGGCCGTTTTTACCTTGTCGTAATCGGGTTGTTCAAACGCGGAAAATCGTCCCTGATCAACGCCCTTTTGGGGCAGGAGCTTGCGCCGGTGGCGGTGACACCGCTCACTTCGGCCATTACCTTCTTCGAATATGACGCCCAGACCTCCGCAAGAATTTATTTGAACGATGAGCGGAATTTCCCGGTGGCAATAAACGAAATTGCCGGATACATTGCTGAGGAATATAACCCCGGGAATAAGAAGAATGTCAGGTACCTGAAAGTTTTTTGTAATAATCCGATATTGAAGAAAATGATTATCGTGGACACCCCGGGATTGGGTTCCCTTTTTGATCACAATACCAACACCACCATGGACTTTCTTCCCAGGATCGATGCCGCATTATTTGTACTGGGCGCCGATTTGCCGGTCAGTAAAGCAGATGTTGAGTTTCTTACCGAGGTCAATAACATGATTCCCAAAGTATTGTTTGTTTTAAACAAATCTGACTTGTTGGCCTCTGAGGACCTTGAAAAAATCACGGATTATAACCGCAAAATGCTTAAAACGGTGTATGGAAATGGTAATAAGGATATTGAGATTATCCCGGTATCGGTTCGCGACTATTTTATTAAAAGGGACGCATCGGACAACAGGAATCCCGATCCGGGAAATATTCGTCTTCTGAATGATAAAATTGAACAAAGTATTGTAGTCAGCAGGGATGAAATTCTCGTGCATAAAGGTGCGACCCGGCTTTATGCTCTGGCAGACGAACTCTCCGCCTTGCTGAAAGTCAAATCCGATACGCTTCAGATGCCCCTGAATGAATTGGAGTACAAGAGGAAAGCCATGCAGTCATCCATTGATTTTCTCATGGCAGGCAAAGAGGACTTCACCGCAGTGATTAACAACCGCATTAAACAGCTTCAGGATAAAATAACAGAGACTGCAGAAAACAAAAGAAAGGAATTGCTCGCTTTGTGCAACAAACTGCTTGTAGACCAGGCAGATGACTCCTGGGACCAGATCAAGGCATCCGATGCGGATACTTTCAGCGACCAGCTTTACAAGCAGGTTCTACAAGGATATGAAGCTTTAAAATCGAACCTGGAAGAATCGGTAAAGGAAGAATTCAGCCAGATCATTGTTCAGTACAGCCGGCAATCCCAATCATTTTTAAATCAGCTGGTCATCCGGATGAAAGAATTGCTGGGCATCAATATTGAGGATATCATTTCAGCCTTTGACCTGAATGTTTACACCTCTTTTTATATGAAAAGCGACCTGAAGTATACCATTCCTTCCTTCCACAAAAAAGCAGTTTACCGGATCATCCCTGATTGGTTGTTGAAACGGTTAATAATGAAGCAAATTTTAACCAATTGCCAGGAATTGATCAATCCTAATGCCGGACGGATACGTTCCGACATTGATTATAAAGTAGTGGAGTCTTTCCGGAAATTTAAATACCAGTTTGATCAGAAGTTGTATGAGCTCTTAAACAACCTTAAGTCCATCATTGAAGAAAGCATCCGTTCAAAGTCAACTTTACAGGAAAATGTGGATGGGATGCTTGGGGAAATATCCGGATACAGGGAAATGGTGGAAAAAATAAAGGATAGCATGGAGGTTAATAAAACGAAAAATGAATATAGATAAACAATCGCTGGCTGATCTTGAAATTTTCAAGACAGGAGACAATTCTCTATCCATCTTTTCCCTGATCGATAAAACAAAGACCACCGGAGGTAACCAGCGGTTGTACCAGAAGTTTCTGCATCCTCCCGGGGATTTGGAGGCTTTGAGGAAGCAACAGGAAGCCATCCGGTTCCTGACCCTGAATAAAATTAATCTTACGGTTGAAAACATTAAGGTCAAATCGCTGGAGGATTATCTTTCTTCCAACATTGATACAGTCGATACAGGGAGTATGTTTGAAAGCATCTGGTTCTGGCTGTCAGACAGGCAAGCCTGGTGGTACCTGAAGGAATGGACTTCTGAGGTTGCCGGGTTTGTTGCAGAATTCAGCCAGATGTTGACTTCCATACCCCAAAAGCTTCCGGAAATCCTTGAACAGGCTTCTAATGAAGTGGTACATTTGCTGCACGATCCAGAATTTGAGAAAATCAGCAGGTCGTCCCATCATGGGTGGAGGTCTGTCATTCAGGTGCTCCAAGCAGACAAAACAATCCGCACCCGGTTTAGGATTTCATTGAAAAGTATCATCGAGTGGTATTATGAGATTGATGCACTCGTTTCCATGGCGCAGTCCACCCTTGATCACCATTTTCAGTTTCCTGAGATCACCGGCCAGGCAGAATGCTTTTTTCAGGCGGAAGAATTGGTTCATCCGCTTCTGGAGCATCCTGTGCCCTGCGATACGAAACTTACGTCTAGTCTGAATTTTATCTTTCTCACAGGTCCCAATATGTCGGGTAAGACCACATACCTGAAAGCGACCGGGATTGCAGTTTACCTGGGACACTTGGGAATGGGCATTCCTGCAAAAAGAGGGAAGATGAAATATTTCGACTGCTTGTTTACCAGTCTGAATATTACAGACAGTATCGTAAACGGATATAGTTTCTTTTTCAGTGAAGTAAGGAGAGTTAAAGAACTGGCTGAAATATTGAGCAAAGGGAAAATTGTATTTTCCCTTCTGGATGAATTATTCAGGGGAACCAATGTCAAAGATGCTTACGATGCTTCTGTGCTGGTAATGAAAGGATTGATCCCCTGGGAAAAGAGTGCTTATATAATGGCTACCCATCTCTGGGAGACCTGGGAACAGATTGAATC
>CAYWTT010000465.1:0-3646 GCA_964461245.1 uncultured Prolixibacteraceae bacterium
TGTTGAAACATTCTACAATACAGCTGATGAAGTTGAATCTGCCACAAATGCCATATACCCGCCCCTGAGATCCAGCAACCTTTCGGTCTATGAGGCAACGCTGGAATGTCATACTGATTATGGTTATGGCAGGGGAAGCTGGGCTCAGATGAATGATTTTCAGGGATTGAATGATGCCAACATCAACCGGCTGTCTCCTCTTTGGAATGCATTCTACCTAAGCATCCGCAATGCGAACCTTGTGATAAGAAATGCACCCAACGGGAAATCGATCAGTTCCACAGATATTGCAAAATATGTAGGAGAATCCAAATTTATGCGGGCTTACAATTATTTTCAACTGGTCAGGAACTGGGGAGGAGTACCGCTCAGAACCGAGGAAAATATGTTTGAAACCGACTGTCCTAAAAGTTCTGTGGAGGAGATATATAATTTCATCGTCACTGATTTAAAGGATGCAGAATCCACCCTGCCTGATATTCAAAGCAAAGTGGGTAAACCTACCAAATGGGCAGCAAAAACATTGCTGGCCGATGTTTACCTTCAGTTAGGCAAATATGCCGAGGCAAGAGATAAAGCCAGTGAAGTGATTACATCCGGGAAATATTCACTTGTGCCGGTAACGTCAGTGAGCGATTTTCAGAACAAGGTCTGGGGACCCACGTTGGTAAGCACTTCCGAAGAGATTTTTTATTACAAGTATACCCGGCAGACCGGCAATCAGAATTATATGTTGTGGATCATTAACCATGCCAGCACAGGAGCATACAATTATGGCGGCGCCTATGCAATATACAGTGATGCCACCAATCCGTTCTATGTGGCCTGGGATAACAATGATCTCCGGAAACAGCTTTGGAAAGTGGTGAATTTCGGATTGGGAACCACCACGCTTGTGAGTATCAAATTTACCGATACCCAGTCCATCAACAACAGCGGGGGAGGGAATGATGATCCTTTATACGGATATTCTGATGTTCTGCTGATCTATGCTGAAGCAGCCTGCCGTGCTGCGGCCAATCCAACCAGTGCGGCCATGGAAGCACTTAACCAGGTGCACCGGCGTGCTTACGGGAAAGATCCTAAGACTCCCTCTTCTGTTGATTTCAAAATTTCGGACTATAATGCGGATTCATTCACAGACCTGGTTCTGCGGGAAAAAGCATATGAATTTCAATTCGGCGGTAAGCGATGGTTTGATTTAAAACGAACCGGAACAGCCAAAGCCGTAATTTGGGCAACAAAAGGGAAAACCATTGCGGATAAACACATGTTATGGCCAATCCCGATTTCTGAAATGAATTACAACAAAGCGCTGGATCCTGCAAAAGACCAAAATCCCGGATATTAATACTTTTGTGTTTGTCTCGGCCCTAAGAATAAGGGCCGGGACTTTCCTGATGAGTGAAGATGTCAGGTATGATATGTGGTTAATGCGAATCCTTATTCAACAAGAACAGTCAATAAGGTAGATATCATGACAAATATAAAAAGACGCACCGTACTGAAAGCGATGGGAGGCCTCTCTCTGGGAACGTTGATCCCCGCTGTGGGAGAATCATCTGTTCGGGATAAGAATCACCATGAAAATCTGCAAACGATAAAGACTGATATCCTGGTTGTGGGAGGAGGAACTGCGGGTGTGATTGCTGCCATTCAGGCTGCCCGTGCCGGCTGTTCAACCGTCCTGGTCGAAAACGGAAGCCAGCTGGGTGGAACCACCACTACCGGAGGCGTCTCTTTTCCTGGATTGTTTCATGCCTGGGGAAAACAGATTATCCGTGGAATCGGTTGGGAATTGGTCACCGATACCGTTAAAATGGATGACGGAATGCTTCCCGATTTTACTATTCCGACAGGCATGCAACACTGGAAACATCAGATCCGGATAAACGGGAATCTGTACGCTCTTTTAATTGAGGAAAGTTGCCTGAAGGCCGGCGTAATGCTGCGATATTATGAAACACCCGTCAGTGTCAGTTTAACCGGAAATGCCTGGGAGGTTGAAACCGTCGGAAAAGGTTGCCATACCCGGATTGTCTGCAACCAGTTGGTTGATTGTACCGGTAATGCAGCAGTGACGGCAATGGCCGGATTTAAAGTGCTGAGGGAAAAAGAAATCCAGCCTGGTACCCTGATGTTCCGGATCGGCGGTTACGATCCGGATGAACTGGATTTACAACTGATCGGGGAGAAATATGAGGAGGCGGTTGCGAAAGGGGAACTGGTCGGAGAAGAATTCCGCAGTATTCAGTCTCTACTGAAAACCAGGGGAGAAAACATTCAGCACATTGCAGGAGCAGATTCCACCACATCAGAGACCCACACCCTCACCAACATAAATGGGCGTTCTTCTTTGCTGAAACATTTGAAATTTCTGCGAACTCTTCCCGGTTGTGAAAAAATTAAGCTGATCAGCATGCAGCCGGAAACGGGGGTGCGGGAAACATACCGGATTGACGGCAATTACCAGATCACGCATGAGGACTATGTCTCAGGTAAAATTTTTAACGATTCTGTTTGTTATTCTTTCTATCCGATCGATCTCCATGATAAGAACGGAGTATTGCCCCAGCACCTGGAGGCAGGAAAGGTGGCAACCATTCCGTTGAGGGCATTAATCCCCCGAAAAAGCAGAAACCTGATAGTGGCAGGACGATGTGTGAGCAGCGACCGGCTGGCCAATTCAGCACTCAGGGTTCAGGCTTCGTGTATGGCGATGGGACAGGCCTCGGGAGCTGCAGCCGCACTTGCGCACAAACTTAATACCACTCCTCAAGAGGTTCCATTCAGGGAACTTCGATCATTGTTAAACTCATCCGGAGCCATCGTTCCTGAATAATTCGACAGGTGATGGGGCTTGCCGTGATTAAATCCTTGCATACTTCCTTTTCCCGAAGTATTTAGTTCCTATATTTACATAAAAATCCTTCAGGCGGCAGATACCGACTGACAGGGATCATAGCAGGGAAAATGTCACGCAGAATTCCTAATTGTTTACTTGTTTTCACGCTCTTTTTCTGGCTCTCGTGCCACTCAAAAAGCGGGCAAAAGATCACTCTTTTCAACAAAAAAGATCTGATTTCCGGTACGGTGACCGGGATCATTGACGGGGATACCTATGATTTGCTGATCTCAGAGAACCGGACTATCCGTATCCGGATGACAGGTATCGATGCTCCGGAAAGGGGCATGCCCTATTACCAGGTTTCCAGACGATATCTGGGTGAACTTTGCTTTCATAAAACTGTGAAAATCAGAACAACAGGCGATGATGGCAACCGGGTGCTTGCTTTTACCTATCTGGAAGACGGACGGGAACTGGGTAATGAAATGGTCAGGGCCGGACTGGCCTGGCATTTTAAAAAATACAGCTCGGATAAAAACCTGGCTGCCCTGGAAATGGAAGCCCGGATTGCCAGACGCGGACTCTGGAAAGACAAAGATCCGATGCCACCCTGGATCTATCGGAAAATGCACCGGGAGGGTATCTCCACAAAGCATTTGTTTCATGATCCCGGAAACAGATGAAATGTGACGGAAACATACCAAAAATCAAATAATTTAAAACTTAGTACATGACAAAAAATATATAACTATTTGAATGTTAGTAACATATGTGTAATTTGTTAATAAAAATACATCC
>CAYWTT010000466.1:0-3639 GCA_964461245.1 uncultured Prolixibacteraceae bacterium
GATGCAGCAGAACGTGGAATCTAGCACCCGTTATGTGGTTTCATTCCGGATGATGGATACAACCCCTGATTTCATGATCAATGAAGTCCGTTTTGACACCATTTACATCAAAACCAATACGATGGGCAAAACTTCTGTGATCAGTTCAGCTGTGGAAGGTGATGTCAAATCAGCAGACACGGGCGATCTCATGTCCCACTTCATGAACAGGTTTGCGAAAAATGCCCTTTATGTCAAAATGGATTTTTCAGGTAAAGCACTTGAAGTGGTGAATGCCAAAATGTTCTCAGGGATTGTGCTGAAAGACACAAGTGCCATTACCCTTACCGGACCGGTGGCTTCTGTACTTAAAACGCAGCTGACCAATCTGTTAAGTGAAAATACGATAAAAGCGATGGTTGAAAGTTTTACCTGGAATTTGCCGGCGAAACGGGTTGTTCCCGGGGATAAATGGAAAATCACTCATGAAATGAATTCAGGGGGGATGAGTCTCGATATTCTGACCGACTATCGTCTGGATGAACTGAAAGGGGAGGCTGCCCGTATCACGGGAGATTCTGACATCCGGGCGACAGAAAATGCAGAACCCATCTTTTCGGGAGGAGCCAAAGTAACCTATCAGGATTTGAAGGGAGTAAGCAAATCGAATATGGTGATTGACATCCGCACAGGATTAGTGAAAGAAAGCAGCGGGAAAACCAGGATTTCGGGGAATCTGGGTGTCAGTGTGCCGGGAATGAACATGCAGATCCCGATGGAAATCAGCGGGGAATCGGAAATCAAAGCCTTACCGTGAACTGAACTGCCCGGGAAATGAAAAAATATATTGTCTGGATTCTGCTGATCCTCTCCTTTTCAGTCCAATCCCAAAACATCAGGGGAAAAGTGTGCCTGGAGAAAGATAAATCACCTGTGCAGTTCGCTTCCGTTGGGTTGGTGCATTTACCTGACACAAACATGATTTCGGGAAGCATAACCTTAACCGACGGAGGTTATCTGATTGAAAAAGTAAAGCCGGGTAATTATATCATCAGGGTTAGTTTCGTGGGGTACAAGACCGAGGAAAAACCAATATCCGTGGATACAGGGCTTACAGAGTTCGTTGCTGACACCATTTATCTTACTGAAAACACAACCGACCTGAAAGAAGTGGAAGTGGTCGCAGAACGTTTAAAAGGCAAAGAACTGGTCGATCGCACGGTCTATTCCATTCCTGATGCCGTGGCTAAAACCTCCAACACCGGGTATGACCTCCTGAAGAAAATACCACAGGTCAATGTAGATTTCCAAAACAACATCACCCTTAACGGCAGCAGCAATTTCATCATCCAGGTCGACGGAAGGCAGCGCGACAGGGAATTCCTGGCCAAACTTCTTCCCTCGGACATTGAAAGCATTGAGATCATCAGCAATCCGTCGGGTAAATATGAAGGCAATATCGACGGGGTAATCAACATCATTCTGAAGAAAGAAGCACGGTATGGGTTGAGCGGCAATGCCAGCCTGAGCACCAAACCTTTCAACAAACCCACTCATGTGGCAAGCGGCAGTCTCGATTATTCTCTCGGAAAACTGACCTTTTATGTGACTGCCTTCACAGTCACCCAGAAATTAAATATCGGCTCTTCGAATAAAAGCCGGTTTGCACTGATCGATTCCCTGAGCTACATGTCGGGAAACGGCGGTATTGATGTATCCCTTACCTCTGTCAACGCCGGATTCGATTATTACCTCAACGAAAAAAACAACCTGAGCTTCAATATTAATGTAAAGCCTATCAACCAGCAGATTGATCTGTTGAGCAGGACTAACCTGTATAAAAAACTCACCCTCTTGAACACGATCTCCTCGGTTTACGATAACAGCCTCAGTAGTGATGAAAATTCCGCCTCCCTGTTTTACCAAAGGAAATTTAAAACACCAGTCAGGGAGTTCACGGCTGAAGCAAATTTTTACCAATTCAGTTCCATTGCGGGAAATGATTTTTACAATACCCAGTATTTCCGCAACAGCGATGAGATAGTGAGTGAATTTTCCCGGAAGGAAGATGACCGGAACAAACGCAATTACTTCTCGGGTAAACTGAACTATGTCCATCCGATCGGGATGAATACCAAGATAGAAACCGGCTATCAACTGTATTACCAGCAACTGAGTTATGATTTTACCCTTAATGATCAACTTTCCGACAACCTGTTTGATTATGCAGAATGGCGAAATTCTCTTTACGGCGGGATTACCTTCAATCTGAAAAAAGTCGGCATGCAGGCCATGCTGAGAGTTGAAAACAGCCACATCAAAGCAGATTCGGTAAGCCGGCCAAAATACGCCTGCTTGTTGCCCTCCGCAAATCTTCAGTATAAATTTTCAGCGGCGCATAATCTGAAACTTACCTATAACCGAAGGATCAACCGACCGGGTATTTATGACATGAATCCTTATTTCAAGGTTGGCCAGAATTACGATATCACGCAGGGAAATCCCGATCTGAAACCTGACTATCGTGATCGTTTGCAGCTTACCTACACCTGGAACTTCGGCAGCAACTATTTCTCCCCGTTCGCATACCGGGAATATTATTCCGACAGGGTAGGGCGTCAAATCCAGTTAATCCAGTCACCCGTCACCCGGGCAATGACCACCCTCACCAAGCCTTTTAACCTGATCGACGGTTATGAGACCGGAGGGGGTGTAAATGCCATGTTGTGGTTCGTCAATATTAGTGCCCGGGTATACAAGGGACATTTCAATGAATACGGGAGCGGACAGGTTTTTATCCCGGCAGTGGATTACTATTCGTCCAGCATCACCGGTTATGCCTTTTACCAGCTCGACAAAAAGAAAACGGCCACGCTTTTTGCCTATATGGCTTATAACGGGGTTACCATGAACTCCCAGAGTAAAACCTACACCCTTCCCCTTTACGGGTTTGGTGGTCAGAAACAGTTAAAGAACCATAGTTTCGGAATATTCTGGTTGCTTCCCTTCTCCAGGGATATCCCGTTGAACAGGGTAGAAACCACAGCAACGGCCTATACTTCGGAGAATATCACACGGTTTGACGCTGCGAATTTTATCCAGTTTTCTTACTCTTACAAGTTCAGCCGGGGGAAGAATATTAAAAAGATCGGCCGGAAAGCGGAAATTGAAAGCGACAGTAAAAGCCAGACCATAGGTAAATAACCGGTGACTCTGCAGAATGTATTGTACATTTTACGGGATGGCAGGGAGCGTGTGGATCGATCCGGCCGATTCTGAGATCCTGCAAACCAGACAATATGTATGCTGGTGATGATGAAGTTATGGCAGCCGGTTCTCTTATTGCAGAATGTGTAGTCCATCCATAACCGTCTTTTCCTCGATCATCAGTTTGGGCTCAGGCAGTTTGGGATCCAGGTTCAGGTATTCTTTTCTCACTTTTATGGGGGCTTGTAGAATATAGGGTTTACAGGCCGGGATAACGGCCATTGCTCTTTTCGCCCCTTCATATAGGGCTTTGCGGGTTTCCTCAAAAGGATAGAGGATGGCAGCTTCCCTGGATAATCCTTTCTTTACCGCTACGGTAACCGGGGCATCCCCGAAAAAGAACTTTGCCTCCCAGCAGGTGGCTTCATCGCCGGTGACCATAATCACAGGGAC
>CAYWTT010000467.1:0-3634 GCA_964461245.1 uncultured Prolixibacteraceae bacterium
CTAAGGCCGGTACACTGGCTGATACTTTCAAAAGTCTGGGAGTCCCTGCCGAAAAATACAAGGAGTATGCCTTGCTGAACAACATGGAATTGACCGATAATCTTAAGGCGGGTCAGTTGATAAAGGTTGTCACCAAATAAAATAAAAAAAGCCGATACGGCTTTTTTTATTTTAGGGTTTTAGACATCTTTTTTTCCAGCCGGTTCAGCCGGTCAAGGATTTGATTTTTCTCACTATTCAGCATTTCATTTTCCTCTGTCAGGGCTTTGATCAGCTTTTGCTGTTGGATAATCTGAAGCTGCAGGTTTTCGACCGACTCCAGGGTCTCGAATGCCATGCGGGTCATATTGGTAACCTCTCCGTTTTCCGCTTTTTCCTGTTTGACAGAGGTTACCCAAGGCAGGTGGCCTTCCCGCTTAATAAATTTCTCCACTTCTTCGGTCTGCAATAATTTGTAAGTTTTCTCAAAGACAAAATCGGATTTTGGGTACGGAGTGGCCGTCGTACTTCCGGATGTGCCGCCGTAATAAACGCTTCCCGTAGCCCTGATATCGCCGGTGACATCCAGGTCGTACACCGGGGTCCAGGTTCGTATTCCCACCCTGCTGTTTGAAGCGGGCAGCATCAGGATGTTCTCACCGGGAGCGCTTCCCTGGATGATCAGGTTGGCACAGGAATAGTAGAGATTCACATAACCCGACGATTCATCGGTGCGCATGGCTACATAAGATCCGGAATGGTTGGAAAGGCGGATACGGTTGCCCACCACATCCAGTTTATAGGTGGGTGACTGGGTCCCGATGCCCACATTACCTCCCACATAGAACCTCCCACCCTTGAAGAAACCGGAATAAGCATCGTTGGATGTTACCTCGCCAGATACTGCCTTTCCCAATCCGGTTGATGCCGGTGCGTTTCCGTAAATGGCTGTGCCGTCAGCCCCGGTAATGGTGGCCGAGAGGGCATATGCCGTTTCCTTCCCGTCGGCGGAATGGTTGATCACTTTAAAGGCAGAAGTATCCACTGAGGCGGACCCGGAATAGGGCAGTGTGATGCCGTTGAGAGGTGCCATCCAGGTTGCTGTTCCGGAAGCGTCTGATGTCAGTACTTTCCCGGCTCCCGGATTCCCTCCGGTGATCTTAACCTGTCCTGCCACCTCCAGCCTGGTACCTGGATTCTCGGTCCCGATTCCCATATTGCCACCCACATAAAACTTCCCGCCTGAGAAATGGCCTGAGAATCCGTTGACCGATTGTACAAGTCCGCGAACTCCGTAAGTGGTGCCGGAGCTGTTTTCGGCCATTCCAAAGACTCCCACTCCAGTGGAAGAGCCGGACGATCCGTACACTCCGTAATTCAGTCCTGTTTTACTGCCGGCAAAACCATATACCCCGTATCCATCGGAAGAGGATGTGCTTCCCACCACACCGTAATTCACTCCGGTTACAGCTTCCGCTTTTCCCCAGATGCCCTGTCCTTCAGACGAACTGCTTCTTCCCATCACTCCTGTGGCACTTCCGGTGGTTGCTCCGGCAAAACCGGTCACTCCTCTGCCTGAAGAGGAGGCAGAATAGCCATAAACGCCGGTATTGTTCCCGGAGGTAGCGCTTACCTCCCCGGAAACACCCGTTCCGGATGAGGAAGCCGATATCCCTCGGACACCGAAAGTCTGGTTGGTCCCTGCTGAGGCAAATCCGTAAACGGCAGCATCATTGTCGGTTGCTCCTGTATGGGTGACCTGGAAGGCGGGGCCATTGGTGCCGGTCGTTCCTGAGAAAGGGAGGTTCAGTATCGTTGATCCGAAGGCATCATCTGCCGGACTCCAGGCTGTTCCGTTCCATTTTAGTAACTGCCCGGTGGCCGCCCCCGACTGGTTGATCTTGGCTGCCGTAACAGCTCCGTCGGCCAGTTTGGCGGAAGTTACTTTCCCGTCTCCGATGAGCGGATTGGGGTAGTTTCCGCTGAGATCCCCGCCAGCCGCTCCCACAGGATTACTCCCACCGGTTCCGGTCTCATCAGCGGCCGGCTTCCAGGTTGTGCCGTTCCATTTCAGCACCTGCCCGACCGTGGCCGACCTTTGCGAGATTTTCAGGGGTAATGCGGTAGTCCCGGCACCTGAGAGGGTTGAATCGGTTGTGACCGTTTGTTTACCCCAGTCATCTCCGACGGTAAGGTTGGAGGGCAGGGTAACCGATCCGCCGTTTTTACTCAGCGATAACACTCCGTTACTGAGGGTGACCTGCTGCAACTCATTGGTCGAATCGGCATCCGCATCGTTGTTGTTCTGCACCTTTTCGGCATACAGGGCATAAGGAACACTGAGCAACTGGCTGGTGCCCATCGCCTGGTAATTATTCCCCCCTGAAGGATCCATCTCCACAGAAACAAAGTATTTCTCTTTTCCCCAGTCAATAGCTGCAAATGATCCGTACAAGGGATTGCCGTTCCCGATTTCCAGGTCCACCAGTCCGAAAGCATTGGTGCTTTTCAGGTGAGTCTCGGTATATACGGCTGCTCCCCCGGCACTTCCCTTGACAATAGAGATCCGGAAGGATAAATTGGCGGAAGCCAGCACGGCACCGGAATTATCCCTCGCCACAGCCTGGTATTTAAATGATTGCGGTGCCTGTGCAAACAGGACTATCCCCGTCAGAAGTGCTACTCCCAAAAGAAAAATTCTCTTCATGTCGATCAATGTTATGGTTATGATGCCTATTTTCCGGCCGGTTGATCCTGGATCGGAATATGAATGCATAAAATAATCCCAATTTTAGGCAATAAATCCGATCAATCTGCTTCTGGCAGAAAAAATCATCCACCAATTTATTAACAGTATGATTCATTAATTGTTTGGGCCTTTAGGACAGGATGTAATAAAAATCCTTAAATTTAATCTGTAAATCAGGATTTGACCTATGAACCCGTCGTCTTTCAAACAAGGTGTCATACTCGCGGTACTCGCAGTAGCCCTTGTTTTTACCGCCTGCGAGAACCATAACGGGGAAAGCAATCCCCCTGTCCTTTCAGTGAAAGTGTTGTCCCAGCCTGGCTGCAACAACCTTAAATCAGCAATCAGATCACCTGCTTTGGCCGATTCGTTTTCATGCGTGAATTACAGCTATAATGCCGCTTCCGGAAAACTGTGGGTGAAACATCTCAATACCGGATTTAACTGTTGTCCCGACAGTCTTTACTGCAAGGCGGACCTCAGGGGTGACTCGCTTATTGTTCAGGAGATGGAGAAAAAGGCCGGTTGCAAGTGTAATTGTCTGTTTGATCTTGATATGGAAATATCTGGACTGACAGCCAGGAAGTACCAGGTACGGTTCATTGAACCCTATTGCGGGGATCAGAAGCCGCTTATTTTTGAAATCGATCTGTCGGGAAAAGCTGAAGGCAGTTTTTGTGTCAGGCGGAATCGGTATCCCTGGGGTATTTAGCCGGATCGCCTAGTGAATTGATTACGATGCCATTAACCCATCAAAGACTGCATAAAGGGATGATCAGTTTTTTATTAAATGACACTCTGGTGAAAACGGATACATCTCCCGGGATGCCACTGCTCGATTATATCAGACAGGAGGCAGGACTGAAGGGAACGAAATCCGGATGCAGGGAGGGTGATTGTGGTGCC
>CAYWTT010000468.1:0-3625 GCA_964461245.1 uncultured Prolixibacteraceae bacterium
TGATACAGGAAGGAATAAAAATCAGGCTTGAAAAACCGCTGACCAGCGAATTGGTGATAATCCAGTCACTGAAAAAGAAATGAGAAAATTGTTACAGATTCACGATCGTGCAATTTTACAAGACCCGGATAATATTTTAAATCATCATTAAAAAAAACAGATAAATGAAAAGAATTCAAATTTTAACCATTCTGATGGCTTTTAGCTTTATGAATTTTAATGGAAAGGTTAAAGCTGTAAACAGTGAAAAACCGGATTCAATCTGTACCCATCGGATCGTGAGGGGAGCCGATGGGAAAATACTATCTTGGTATAAACCTGAAATACCGGGGGCCGGTTATGCTCAGGTTGCAAAACTGGCTTCGGAATTTCTTAGAGATAAATTGCCAGTTGATTCGAAAACGGGACTAAAACTGTATTATGTGGTATGCCAGATCAATGGTCCAGAAACCGGAAAAGATTCTTATCAGCAAGGAGGAGGCGCTGCGAACAATCCTGCCTGTGTATTTGCCGGATTTACCGAGGGCCTGGCCGTTAAATACCGGATTTATTCCGGTGATGAATCTTACCTGCAGCTCGTCAGAGAATGTCTTGATCATATGCTTCAAAACGGCTCTTCACCGTCAGGGTGGAAATGGGGAAATTGCCCATATGCCAGCTCGACGAATGGAGATTCGGAATATTCGGGATGCCCCGACCACGGAAACGGAGGGGGCGATGGCAAATATTTTCTGGAACCCGACAAAGTGGGAGAGATGGGCGTTGCTTACCTCCAGTTTTACCAAATCACCGAGGAGCCTGCTTATCTGAAAGCTGCGCTCGCTTGTGCGGATGCGTTGGCGGCAAATGTCAGGGAAGGCAATTACAGCCAATCGCCCTGGCCATTCAGGGTACATGCAAGAACTGGTGCCATTTCCGAAGAATACTGTTCGAATGTTTTGCCCCCGGTTAAATTGTTTGATGAACTGGCCAGGATTCAGAACCAGATAAAATTAAGCGATGAGGTCATGGCGAAATATCGAAAAGCCAGGGATATGGCATGGAAATGGCTGTTTTCGTGGCAGGGCCCGATGAAAACATTTGTCTGGAAAGGGTATTTTGAAGATGTGGAATACGACCACGAGAATAAGAACAGGGTCCAGGTAACTCCCATGGAGGTAGCCCGATATCTTATTCAGCACCCGGAATGCGATCCTTTTTATGAACAAGATGTAACTGCATTAATTCACTGGTGCGACGCTGTCTTCGGAACCCAGAATGCACTGGGATATAACGCCCAATGTGAACAACTGTTTTGTATGACACCGATGGGGGGGCATACTTCCCGGTACGCTTCAGTTTGTGCAATGTGGTATGCACTTGGAAAAGAGAAGTGGTATAAAGAGGAAGCCTTCGAGAATTTTAACTGGGCCACCTACTGCACCAGCAAATCAGGATTCGTGTCGGTGGGACCGGATTGGATGCGTGCATGGTTCTCAGATGGATATGGCGACTATATCAAACATTTTATGGATGGACTGGCAGCCGTTCCGGAATGGGCTCCTGCCGGCGAAAGCCATCTGTTGGGCTCCACCGGCATCGTTCAGAAAATCAGTTACAATGAAAATGAAATTGCTTACCGCACTTACCAGCTGGCTTCCACAGAAATATTACGGATGGCAGGCCTTCCCAAGCAAATTGCTGTGGATGGGAAAATTCTGAAGCGTGTGAATAGTTTGACAACCGGTGAAGGCTGGAAATGGGAAAAATTGAAGGATGGAGGAATATTGCGCATTAAACACCTTAATGGGAAAGAAGTACAAATCATTAACTAATAATCATGGCGAGAAAACATAACTTGAAAAATTCCGGAATGAATCAAAATTTGCGGTGGATTAAGTTTTTTGTGTTATTTACAGCGATTTCTCTGTTCATACCAGAAGCTTTACAAGCTGCAAAAAAGACTTTTGTGCATCCTGGAATTTACCAGACAAAGGCTGATTTGGAGTTTATGAAACAGAAGGTCCTGGCCGGGGAACAGCCTTGGAAAGATGCTTTTGACAAGGTGAAAGCTTCAGTTGCCTTCGATTATGAAATTAAGGTGGAACAACATATTGTCCGGGGGCCTTTTAATTCACCGAGTATTGGCGCCGACGATTTTTCCCGGGATGCCGATATGGCCTATCAGGCTGCGCTGGTTTGGTATATTTCTGGGGAAAGGAAATATGCCGACAGGGCAATAGAGATTCTTAATGCATGGTCGCCCAATGTCTGGGATTTCGACTATAATGATGCCAAATTATTAGTAGGTTTAGTCGGTCATCAGTTATGTAATGCCGCTGAAATATTGCGGCACAGCGATTCCGGATGGGCTCGGGAAGATATTAAATCTTTTGAACGGATGTTGCTGGAATCCCTTTATCCATACATCAGGTTTTATTATTCTGAAGCAAATGGCAACTGGGATGGGGCAATGATTCAGACTCTTTTGGCGATTGCTGTATTTACCGACCAATTACAAATGTTTGACAATGCAGTTGACCATTTTTTGCATGGCCACGTGAACGGGAGTCTTTTCAAATATATTTATCCGAATGGGCAATGCCAGGAATCTACCCGGGATCAGGGGCATGTGCAACTAGGGCTTGGCGGGTTTGCCGGAGCCGCAAGTATTGCCCAAAGTCAGGGAGTAGATTTGTTTTCTGCCGGAAACAACCGGCTGGCATTGGGATATGAATATACCATGCGTTTTCTGAACGGCGATACTCCGTTTTGTTACGGGTCCATTTCTTCGAGGGATAAAAACTTGAGTCACGCATGCGAGGCTGTTTATCAGCATTACCGTTCAAAAGGAATAGATTTGCCAAATTTGA
Source organism: uncultured Prolixibacteraceae bacterium (assembly GCA_964461245.1). GTDB lineage: Bacteria > Bacteroidota > Bacteroidia > Bacteroidales > Prolixibacteraceae > UBA1413. The sequence goes on from CAYWTT010000468.1 coordinate 2,853, forward strand.
AGAATGCTGCCGAAACGGTACGGAGCAAATATCCGCTTCATGTATTGGCAGCCTTTCGTGCTCCGGCTAATCAAACCGTAAAAGAAGTTCCATTTCCACAGGCAATGACCATTGGATATCCGGCGGGTGCCATCGAAGGGAACAATCTGAATTATCCATCCGATGCAGTCAGGGTACATCCGGGAGAGCCGTTACAAAAGGCCCTGAATCTGGCAGCCCAGGCTGGAAAATGGGTGATGTTGACAGAAGGCATACATAAGATGGACACTGCCCTGGTAATTCCAAGTGGGACGACACTGGTCGGGGAAGGATTGAAAAGCATCCTGCATTTCGACCAGAAAATTATCCGATGTGTGGTAAATAGGGATGAAAACCTGCATGATGTTACTTTCCGGAATTTTGTTTTGGAAGGGGCCGAAACAACAAATTACGATGGAAAAGATCCAAACGCTGGAAGAATGCAACGGGGATTGCGGATGGCTCCGCAGCATGCTGGGATCATCTTTCTTTCGAAGAGTACGGGACAGATGAAGAATATTACGTTTGATCATCTCACGCTCCTTAACTTTACGCAGCATGGAATTTATGTAAGTGGCGCTGAAAATGTTAAAATGATCGGTTGCAACCTTAGCGATAATGGATCGTGTGTTGTCCCGGGGCCCCGGCTAAATCACAATTTCAAGCTCGACCATGTGAGAAATGTTTTGGTGAGGGATAGCCGGCTGGCAGCTTCTCCCTTTGGAAGTGGTTTATCTGTTATTCGGTGTCAGAAT
>CAYWTT010000469.1:0-3621 GCA_964461245.1 uncultured Prolixibacteraceae bacterium
TTTTTTTAATTAATTAACTTTAAAATTATGAAAATGAATATTTTAGCCGTATTATCAATAATACTTTGTAGTGCCAGTTGTGAGAAAATGGTAGACCATGTGTATAGTATAAAAATACAAAACAATACTAATGATACGCTTCTTTTTTATGAAAGCTATAATTATCCAGATACTTCAATTGCCCAAAAAAAACCTATATTAATAAGGGTTTATCCTAAAGATTATAGTTATTTAGACAGTAAAAAAGACTGGGATAAAGTTTTAGTCTCTCCAAAAGACACTTTAAGTATATTTATTTTAAGCAAGGACACAGTAGATAAGTATAGCTGGGATAAAATCAGGAGCGATTATAATGTACTAAAACGCTATGATTTAAGTCTTGATGATTTGAAAAACCTAAGTTGGAAAGTAACCTATCCATAAGATACAAAAAAAGCCTCAGTTCCACCGAGGCTTTTTTTAATATCTACCTGTTTTCCCCCCGCTCCCGCGCGATTGCATCGCGTGGTTTGAAGGAATAAGTTAAGATTCCATTTTCTTCATCCGCCCCTCGTCTGGCCTGAAGATGCGAGGCTAAAACACCTGGATTTTAAAAATTGGGGGCACCCTCCAACAGGTGGCGCCCTATTCTTTCGTCTTTATAAAACCTTTACGTCCTTCCCCAAAATCCTTATAAAACCCTTATAAGTTTCACTGCAACTTTGTATTGAATTAAAGTGACAGTGTATGACAACAACTATTCTAATGGCAGTACAGCTAACGGATAATTTTTGGGGTTACATTTTTGGAGCAACCATTGCCCTGTTTTTACTGGGTTATCTTTTCTATTCGCTGGTTAAACCGGAAAAATTTTGAACCATGACAACACAAGATGCAATCCTGCTGATTTTGTTTATTTCCATTTTAACCGGTCTAACTCCGGTGGTAGGAAACTACCTGTTTATGGTTTTTACTGATGGCAAACATTTTATGCGACCGGTTTTGGGTTGGCTCGAAAGCGTGACTTACAAGTTTGCCGGGATAAACCCCAATGAAGAAACCAATTGGAAAACATACACTTTAAATCTATTGCTATTCAATCTGATTGGTATTGTTTTCCTCTTTGCAATCCAGCTCACCCAGGCCTATTTACCGTTAAATCCAGCCCAGCTGGGAAATACCACCTGGCATTCGGCCTTTAACACGGCTGTAAGTTTTGTGACCAACACCAACTGGCAAAGTTATGCCGGCGAAACGACACAAAGCTATTTGGTACAAATGCTTGGATTTACTGTTCAGAATTTTGTAAGCGCAGCCACGGGGATGGCTGTTCTGCTGGCTGTCATCAGAGGAATCTCGCGCAAAACAACTGATAAAATAGGAAACTTCTGGACAGACCTGACACGCACAACTATTTACATCCTTCTGCCTGTTTCTGTTGTACTGGCCATTGTGCTGGCCGGACAGGGGGTTATTCAGAATTTCAAGACTTACGAAACAGTTCAAACGGTTGAAGGCTCGCTGCAAATACTTCCCATGGGACCTGCTGCCTCCCAGATAGCAATAAAACTCCTGGGGACCAACGGCGGCGGGTTCTTTAATGCCAACAGCGCTCATCCTTTCGAAAACCCGACTCCGCTAAGCAACTTTTTACAAATGTTAGCCATTTTTATTATCCCGATGGGATTGACTTACACCTATGGAAAAATGGTCGGTTCTATACGTCACGGGCGAACCATCTTTCTGACGATGGGAATCCTGTTTCTTCTCGGACTGGGGATATCCCTCTATTCCGAATACTCTTCCAATCCGATTTTTGGAAATCTGCCATTAATGGAAGGCAAAGAAACCCGGTTTGGAATTACCAACAGCGTTTTATTCTCTGTAGTAACCACCAATGCTTCCTGCGGCGCTGTAAATGCTATGCACGACAGTCTTTCACCCATTTCCGGCATGATTGCCCTCATTAACATGATGCTCGGCGAAGTAATTTTTGGGGGTGTGGGCGCCGGACTGTATGGCATGATTATCTTCATCATCCTTACCGTATTCATTGCCGGCCTTATGGTGGGCCGGACACCCGAATATTTAGGGAAAAAGATTGAAGCCTTTGAGGTCAAGATGGCCATTGTCGCCGTTCTGGCGCCAAGCCTGGTAATACTGCTTTTTTCTGCCTGGGCATCGGTAAGTCCTGTTGGTTTAGCCGGGCTTAACAATCCCGGGCCACATGGACTTTCGGAAATATTGTACGCCTACAGTTCGGCAGCCGGAAACAACGGTAGCGCTTTTGCCGGATTAAATGCCAATACTATTTTTTACAACCTTACTACTGGAATTGGGATGTTGATTGGCCGGTTCGGCATCATCGTTCCGGTTCTTGCGATCGCCGGCAATATGGCACAGAAGAGAGTAACCCCCTTGTCGTCGGGAACTTTCCGCACCGACAACTGGCTGTTTGCCGGCCTGCTCACAGCAGTTATTCTGATTGTTGGCGGCCTTACCTTTTTCCCGGCCCTGTCGCTTGGCCCGGTGGTTGAACATTTACTGATGAACAGCGGATTAACCTTCTGATTTTAAAACCATGAGCACAAAACCTGAGATAAAACTTTTCAATAAAAGGTTGTTACTGCAGGCAGCCAAAGAGAGCTTTGTCAAGTTGAACCCGGTTCTTTTGATAAAAAATCCTGTTATTTTCATTGTTGCCATCGGATCGGTTCTTACAACCCTGGTTGTTTTTATGGACATTTTCAATGGCAGTTTTTCCTTTTTCAACTTCCAAATAGCCGTTTGGCTTTGGTTTACGGTGCTGTTTGCCAATTTTTCAGAAGCTGTTGCCGAAGGACGCGGAAAAGCGCAGGCCGACAACCTGCGGAAAAACCGCACCCAAACGCAGGCCCGTAAAATGGCAGGGAAACACGAAGTTTTCGTTTATGCCACTGAACTCCGGAAAGGAGATATTGTCCTCTGCAAAACAGGCGACATCATCCCTTCTGACGGCGAGGTGATTGAAGGCATTGCCAGCGTTGATGAATCGGCCATAACAGGCGAATCAGCCCCTGTTATCCGCGAAAGCGGAGGCGACCGCTCAGCCGTTACGGGTGGCACGAAAGTTATCAGCGACCAGGTCGTCATCCGGATCACCTCAGACCCCGGCAGTACATTTATCGACCGCATGATCGCCCTGGTAGAAGGGGCCAAACGCCAGAAAACCCCCAATGAAATTGCGCTGTCGATCCTGCTTTCGGGCTTGTCAATCATTTTCCTGTTGGCCGTAACGACCCTTCCGGCATTTTTCGCATATAGTTTGTCGGCTTCAGGATTACCCGGGTCACAAAACCTTACCCTTCCGGTGCTGTTTGCCTTGCTGGTTTGCCTGATTCCAACCACCATCGGAGGACTGTTGAGTGCCATCGGAATTAGCGGCATGGACCGGCTGTTACAACGCAATGTAATAGCGACCAGCGGACGCGCCATAGAAGCTGCCGGAGATGTTGATGTGCTTTTGCTCGATAAAACCGGGACAATCACACTGGGCAACCGCATGGCAACCGATTTTATCCCCGCCGAAGGGGTTACTCCCGCAGAACTGGCTGATGCCGCCCAGTTATCCTCACTTTCCGATGAAACCCCTGAAGGGCGTTC
>CAYWTT010000470.1:0-3592 GCA_964461245.1 uncultured Prolixibacteraceae bacterium
TAAATCTTTTGTTTGCCGGCTTGCTGATGCTTCCCCTCATGTCAGCTGCACCGGAACCTGCAGCCCAGGATGGCAGCCAGCTGGAGCCTGCAGCCAATGAAGTGATTTTCTACCAGCACACCAATTACGGAGGCAACTATTTCAAATGGTTTTATGACAGGGATGCTGCTTATCTGACCTCTTACAACATGGGATCTACCAGCAGCTCATGGAATGACCAGATATCTTCGGTCAAAATCGGGAAGGATGTATGTGTTACTTTCTGGGAGCACGTAAATTTTGCCGGGGCCAAGATACAGATGAGAGCAGATGGATACAACACGAAGAAGTATAGCTCCATGCCATCTGGTTGGAACGACAAAGCTTCCTCCTTGAAAATACGAATGTACGACAACTGCTCTTCAAAATAATGAAAAAGGGCCTATTTTTTAAAACCGGCCCTTTTTTCATTATCCCAGGTATGTTTTCAGCAATTTACTCCGTGAGGTATGTCGTAAACGGCGAATAGCCTTTTCCTTGATCTGTCTTACTCTTTCCCGGGTAAGGCCAAACCGTTCACCGATTTCTTCGAGTGTCATTTCCTGACAACCGATTCCAAAGAAAAGACGTACGATGTCACTTTCCCTTTCAGTGAGGGTGGTAAGTGCCCTGCTGATCTCCTTGGCCAGGGACTCCTGGATCAGACTGCGGTCGGCATTGGGTGAGTCGCTGTTGACCAGGACGTCAAGCAGGCTGTTGTCTTCTCCGTCCACAAAAGGAGCGTCAACTGACACATGCCGGCCGGAGACCCTGAGGGTGTCTGCCACTTTATCAGCCGGAAGGTCGAGGGTATCGGCCAGCTCTTCTGCAGATGGTTTCCTTTCGTGCTCCTGTTCAAACTTTGAAAAAGCCTTGTTGATTTTATTCAGTGAACCAACCTGGTTGAGGGGTAATCTGACAATCCGGGATTGCTCAGCCAGGGCCTGAAGTATGGACTGGCGTATCCACCACACGGCATAGGAAATGAATTTAAATCCTCGCGTTTCATCAAATTTTTCGGCAGCCTTGATCAGTCCCAGGTTGCCTTCATTGATCAGGTCAGGGAGACTCAGTCCCTGATTCTGGTATTGTTTGGCAACCGACACAACAAATCTCAGGTTGGCCCGGGTCAGCTTTTCCAAAGCCTCCTGGTCACCCTTCTTGATCCGCTGAGCCAACTCAACTTCTTCTTCTACAGTAATTAACTCTTCCTTTCCTATCTCCTGCAAGTATTTGTCAAGTGAGGCACTCTCGCGGTTAGTGATTGATTTTGTGATCTTTAGCTGTCTCATGATAATTCCGAAAAAAAACGTGCAAATATATTACTTTCAGGGCATCATACCCCTCAGTGAGATGTGATTATTCACAATTAATTAATAACAATTTTTAAAATTACTTTATTTAATTCCGAAAACAAAATAGGCAGGTTCTCCATCCGGCAGTACTCCTTCCACCAAAATTCCCCCTGTTGCATTGGAAACAACCCTTCTGAAATCATCCACATCGTACACAGGTTTCTTGTTGACATCCGTAATGATGAATCCCTGAACCAGTCCCGCGTCCTTGAGTTTTCCGTTACCCAGCTTCACCACCTTGATTCCGTGGTCAATATTCAGATCCGACTTTTCACGGTCGCCAACCGTTTCAAACTGCGATCCGAAAATCTCATTGGTTTCATGGACAATTCCGGTATTACCCATCTTGTTACGCAACTTCACCGAAAATAGTTTCTCAGAATCATTCCTTTTTACGGTAACTTTCACAATATCACCCGGACGATACTGACTGATAGACTCTTGCAGTTCCGCATTGGTGTTTACTTTCTTCCCCCCGATCTCCAGGATCACATCGCCCGATTTTATCCCGGCCTCTTTGGCAGCGCCGCTTTCGGTCACATTGGCCACATAAATTCCTTCGATTTTACTGAGCTTATATTCTTTGGCCACATTGGCATCCACCCCGATAATTTCAACCCCGAGCAGAGCCCTTTGTACCTCACCGTATTTCTTGAGGTCGTCAACTACTTTCCGGATGATGGTTACCGGTATAGCAAATGAATACCCTGCATAGGAACCGGTCCGGGAGGCGATGGCCGTGTTCATGCCCACCAATTCACCTTTCTGATTAACAAGGGCACCTCCACTGTTTCCGGGATTAACGGCTGCATCGGTCTGAATAAATGACTCTATGCTCGACCGGTCACTGTTGATCCCGATATTTCGGGCTTTGGCACTCACAATCCCGGCTGTGACGGTTGAGGTAAGGTTGAAAGGATTGCCAACTGCAAGCACCCATTCCCCCAGTTTTAATTCATCGGAATTACCATAAACCAGGTAGGGAAGATTCTTTTCATCAATTTTCAGCAAAGCCACATCGGTGGTGGGATCTGTACCGATCAGACGGGCATCGAATTCCCTCTTATCGTTAAGCACCACTTTGATCCTCTGGGCTCCATCCACCACATGATTATTGGACACAATGAACCCGTCGGAAGAGATGATTACTCCCGAACCAAATCCCTGTGCAATCTGAGGTTCAGAACGATAACCGAACATATCAAGCCAGGGATTCCCACTTGACCAACCCCCTCTGACCGACTCGGTCATGATATGGACCACGGAATTTACCGTGTTCTCAGCAGCAAAGGTGAGGTCCGGCATATTGCCTTCTCCCCCAGCAAATGAGGTGTATTTTACCGGCTGGGATTCCCTGACCGTTATGATCTGGGGTTTTTCAAAAAAGCGGGAGTATACCCAAACAGCCACAAAAGCACTGGCCGCTACCAATAAAAATATAAATCCGTATTTTCTCAAATTTTTCATAGCTCACAAAATTTAATTTCACTTTTAATGGTATTAGAACGCAAATATATTGCCAGTGTTACAACTGATTGATCACCGCGTTCAATAATTTAGATTATTTAACAGCCAAATGACCGGATTGTTAAGGGAACTATCCCGAAAATGATAAATTTGTCCTTTTTTATAAAACAAATCTGAAAATGAGCATCCATTTTTACAAATACCACGGGGCAGGCAATGATTTTGTCATCTTAGACAACCGGGATATGACTTTCGAAGCTGACAATATTTCACTGAATGCCCTTTTGTGCGACAGAAGATTTGGCATTGGCGCCGACGGGCTTATGCTGCTTCAGAATCATCCCCCATACGATTTTGAAATGCGTTATTTTAATTCCGACGGAAAGGAAGCCAGCATGTGCGGTAACGGAGGGCGTTGTATCACCTTGTTTGCTCACCATCTGGGCATCATCGGCCCGAAGGCTCGCTTTTTGGCCGTGGACGGGGAACACGAAGCCATACTGGAAGAAGACGGGGATATAAATCTAAAAATGACGGATGTGGAATCCATTGAAAATGAAAACAATGAATTTTTCCTGAACACGGGATCTCCTCATTTTGTGAAGTTCGTGAAGAATCTGGAGGGTTTTGATGTTTACAACGAGGGGAAAAGGATCAGGTATAGTGACCGGTTCCTGCCTCACGGGACCAATGTGAATTTTGTGCAGATGAATGAGGACCACCTGATTGTCTATACCTATGAAAGGGGGGTA
>CAYWTT010000471.1:0-3589 GCA_964461245.1 uncultured Prolixibacteraceae bacterium
CTGATTCCATTATTAATCACCTATACCTGAAAAAAAGCTGGCGACCGTTACTCGAGCAAACCAACTCCTTGTTGAAAAGAGGAGTTGACTTTTATAAATTAAGGGTCAAGGCAGGGATCGCCGCTTATGAACTTAAGAAATACCGTCAGGCGGTCTCACATTTGCAAAAATCCTATAGTGTTGTACCCGGAGATACGCTTGTTAGTTCATATTATTACCGGGCTTTGAAGTTATCGGGACGGGAAGATGAGGCATCTCTTCTTGCTGATCAGTTGTCTCCGGGCCTTTTACAAGCTGTAAAAGCCAGAAAGAAAGGAATAGTCAACGAAATTGCCGTGGAAGCCTCTCTCTCCCGGAACAAGGACTTTGATGCTTTGCGGGGCGAAGTACTTGAAAGTGATGGGGGGATCAGCAGTTACCGGACAATTGAAAGAAATCAGAATCTTTATCTGATTTCACTGGGGCATCACCTGTTCCCGCACATTAATGTGAACCATGACTTCAGCATGAGGAACATTGACAGGATCCTTCAGGTAAATTCAAGGTTTAACCAACCGGTTGCACCACATGATCCTTCCACTTCACAGTACCAGTACTTCCTGAATACCAGATATTGCCTGATGAAAGGCTGGAGTTTCAGCGTTTCCGGCATCTATATCTGGGGAAAAAGCTACAGCTTTTCGCCTCTTTTAAGATTCACGGGGAAATCGGATCTGGAGCAAAATACACTGAAAATAAACGACAACATAGTCAGCTTCGGAATAAATAAAGAATCGACCTATCTGAATACATCTCTGACTGCTGGGTATGGAATGATCAACGGATACAAACAATTTCAGAGTACTTTAAGTATGATCCTTTATCCTTTCGGGAATAACAACTTTTTCATTATTCCAGATGCAACCCTGCATTGGGATGAAGAAGCGGGGAATTGTAATATGGTGTTCCAGCCGCAAATCGGAATTAAGACCGATCCTTTCTGGATCTCAGGAGAGTATGGATCCGGTAAAATTAAAAATTTTTATACGGGAGGAGGAAAGATGGTTTACAATGTACCGGAGACTATTACCGGATATTGGGGCGTCATTCTTACCGCACCCATTATAAAATCCAAATTGAACTTGTCTGCCCGATTCCGTCAATCCACAAAAGAAGGCACAAATTATGTTTTTACCGACAAACTTGCTTCAAGCAAAAAACAGTATACATTTTTAGATCAAAGTGTGTTAGTTACCTTAAAATGGAATTGGTAATACTCCCTAAAGTTTGGGTTAGTGCTGGATGGCAGCAAATCCGGAAAATATGCCATAGAAAGTGTAACTCAGACGTTAATTAAGTGCCTTATTTACATACGAATTTATACGCATTCATTCAGGATGACATTGGCCGGTTAAGATTTTTCATTGTTAAATCCTTTTCATCATTCTGAATATGGCAGCTATCTTGAGGTTCTGCATGAATATATATCTCACTGCGAGGGATTAAAGCATTCAATTCTTTCTCTAACTTGTCGCAAAGTTCGTGGACTTTTCTGAGGCTGGAATCAGGTTCAACATGAATATTGAATTTAATAAATGTATCGGCTCCCGCAGTGCGAACTTTTACACTATGAAAATGTTTTACATCGGGATAATTACTTAAAACCTGCTGGACTTTGATTATGGTATCTTGAGATGCTTTGTCAAGCAAAACATCAACGGCCCTTTTACCTAGCTTATATGAAACAAACAAAACTATGAGGGCAACACCCAATGCTGCAATAGAATCGGCAAAGAAGAAGCCAAAATTTGCACAAACCAGACCAAATAAAATTACTGTCGAACTCCAAATATCAGTAGAGAAATGTAAAGCATCAGCTTCAAGCGCCTGGCTATTGTGGTTTCTTGCCACTTTATATAATGCTCTTGAACGAGTAAAATCAACAATTATGGAACTGATAACTACCACATAACTCCAAACGTTTACTTCAATATGAGTATTTCCTGTTACAAGCCTTTTGACAGCTTCATAGATAATCCAGGCACAAGTAATCAGCAGTAAAATAGTCTCAACGAATGCCGAAAAGTTTTCAATCTTACCGTGTCCGTAATTATGCTCCCTGTCTGCAGGTTTATCGGAAATCCTTACAGAGAAATAGGTAATGACTGCAGCTACTAAATCGAGTCCGGAGTGTAAAGCCTCGGATAAAATACCCAAGCTACCGGTAACTATTCCAATAATTAACTTAAATCCTGTCAAAAATACGGCGGCAAATACAGAGATCAATGCCACTCTTTTTTTCTCCTTAACCATAGCAATAATAATATTAATCAAGTAGGAAGACTCAAAACAAAATGACACAAAATCAAATTGCTGGATTAAGAGATTTTGGGCGGCTGCCAAATCACTGAGACAAAATCATTACTGCAACATTCTTTTGTTTTGAAAGTAAAATCTTTTTTTATAAGGAAATGTACAGTTCTAGTTTTACCCTCAGTTAATATGGGGTGATCTTCTGAACTATGAGTATGTGTTTGTTCAACCTGGTTTGAGATATCAAGGCAACTATCGTAAATAATAATTTGATCAGCATGAAAATTGGGGAAAAAACAAATATCAGCAATTACCATCGTAACGCTGAGAAACAATAAAATTATCGATTTTCTTTTAATTTTTATCACATCGCAAAGATAGCAAAAGCTAATCAAAGGAACGCTTAGGGTCTGAAGAACTATTGGTTGGCGGCCAAGTGGTACTTAAAATTAAAAATCTATATTACAAAACATTAGTATCCGGCCGGGCATGAGCATCTTTTCTGTATGGGATGAATTGGTCATCTTATGGCCAAAAACATGAGACCTGAAAAGAAAGCATTGCTCGGGGCTGATATTGTAGCTCAGTGGCAAACCTCCGGACTTACCCAGACTGAATTTGCACGAACCAATAATTTATGGGTTCACACTTTAAGATATTGGCTTTACAAAAAGCGGAATTCATCCGGTGAATCACCGGCTTTTATTGAACTCAGAAATATTCTTACCCATAACAGTGTTCTTTTACGTTATCCCAACGGAGTAGAGATGCATCTTCCTGCGGTTACTCCGGTGGCAGCCCTGAAAGCGCTGATCAATCTTTAAGTCATGTTTTCGGTAACAGCAGCCCGGTATTTTTTATTCCGGGAACCGACAGACATGCGTAAGAGTTTTGATGCCTTATCCGGACTGGTAATTGGCCGGTTAGGACAAGATCCCAGAAGCGGTGATGTATTTATCTTTATCAATAAAGACAGGAACCGCACGAAACTCCTCAGATGGGAACCCGGAGGATTTGTTTTGTTTTACAAACGACTCGAACAGGGGACTTTTGAACTTCCACGCTCAGATAAACCTGGGTTGAGCCAGGACATAGAATACGGACAACTGACGATGATCATTACCGGTTTTTCCATGAAATATGCAAAAAAGCGGAGGCGTTTTTTATAACAAAATTTTGTTGGTAAATCGTCTGTAATCCCTGTAAAATCAATACTTTCCGTGAGTATCTTTACCCCATGGAAAGCGAAGAAATGATCACCATATCCAGGGCAGAGTACCAGAAGCTTCTGGCACAG
>CAYWTT010000472.1:0-3585 GCA_964461245.1 uncultured Prolixibacteraceae bacterium
TCGAATCATCGTAAGCAAACAGGGAAGTGGTAGCTCCCACTTCAGCTCCCATGTTGCAGATGGTGCCCTTTCCGGTTGCAGAAAGGGATTGCGCACCTTCACCGAAATATTCAATGATATTTCCGGTACCCCCTTTTACCGTGAGTATACCGGCAACCTTGAGGATAATGTCTTTCGGAGAAGCCCATCCGTTCAGCCTTCCGCTGAGTCTGATGCCGATGAGCCGGGGCATTTTCAGTTCCCAGGCCATGCCGGCCATCACATCCACGGCATCGGCTCCTCCCACCCCGATGGCCACCATTCCCAAACCACCGGCATTGGGGGTATGCGAATCGGTCCCGATCATCATCCCACCGGGGAATGCATAGTTTTCCAGTACTACCTGATGGATGATTCCGGCTCCCGGTTTCCAGAATCCAATCCCGTATTTGTTGGAAACTGACTCCAGAAAACTATAGACCTCATTGTTGTTATGTTTTGCCACGTTCAGATCGGCAAATGCACCGCTATGGGCCTGGATCAGGTGGTCACAATGTACGGTGGTGGGAACTGCTGTGGTTCGCTTTCCGGCATTCAAGAACTGTAACAGTGCCATCTGGGCTGTGGCGTCCTGCATGGCCACCCGGTCAGGTGCAAAATCCACATATGAATTTCCCCGTTCAAAAGCTTGCGGCGACTCCGGATGAGACAAATGAGCATACAGTATTTTTTCGGAGTAGGTGAGAGGACGTTTTAATACCCTGCGGGCGTTATCCACCCTTTCAGCATAGGTTGAATAGACTTTTTGGATGAGTTCAAGATCAAACATAGGATATGTTTTTATATTCTTTCATTTTAACATCTGAAATCCCTAAAAGTTGAAACCGCGAAGCTGTTTTTCAACCGGTTTTTAAATTTATGCATAAATAGGTTACGTTCCATCCGGAAAATAAAAATCTTGATGAATAGTTAGAATAAAAAGATGGTTAATTCTGATTTTAGTTTATTCACGGTATTACAACCTATATACCAGTCCGTTTATTTTGTTTTTTTATCATTTTTAACGGAAAGTGAGAATTTTTAACTAAGAAATTTATGCTCAATTTGTATACTTGTAATCCGGCAACCGGCCTGGATCTTGAAATTATGAAATGACCCTCCCGCATGAGAAGGTATTCATGGAAAAGTTTCCGGTAGTATTCGGATTCGGGTATTTTGTTATACCAAGCCAATAGAAACAGTTAAAAATAAATTGATGAAAAAAAGCAGTTATACTCATTTGCAGCTCTTTTTTCTAATGACGCTGCGGTTTATGATCGGGTGGCATCTCCTGTATGAAGGTTTTGCCAAATTATTGAATCCTCAATGGTCATCCTCAGGATTTTTGAAGGAATCTCAATGGATTTTGTCGGGTTTTGCCAACTGGATTGTTTCCGATCCCGCTGTGCTGAATGTGGTCGATTTTCTGAATACCTGGGGCTTGATTGCCATCGGACTGGGATTGATCCTCGGATTGTTTTTCAGGGTGGCATCTGCAGCAGGTGCCCTCCTGCTTCTGATTTATTACCTGAATTGTCCACCCCTGATCGGAATTGAATATTCCCTTCCGACAGACGGAAATTATCTGGTTATAGACAAGACGCTGATTGAAGCAGTCACACTTTGTGTGCTTGCATTGTTTCCCACCAGCAGGATTTTAGGACTTGACGCGATTTTATTCAGAAACAGAAAAAACAAATAAAAAAAAGTGACATGAATAAAAATATGACTGAGACTTCTGCAGACCAGAATGAGAAACCGGCCGGTGATAAGGACGTCAAACGCAGAACCCTGCTCAAAGCCATGGCGGGTATACCTGTGGCCGGGCTTTTCGGGATTGGAATATGGGAAAAGCAAAAATATGATTTCGGGAAAAGAGATTCGATTATAAAGGAGCTGGGACTTGATTCGGTAGAGTTGCCCTCCGGCTACGGCAGTGACAAAGGGGTACCGAAAGACCTGATCCGGGTTGGATTTATCGGTTTCGGAACGCGGGGGAACCAGCTGGCAAAAGCGCTGGGTTTCATGCATCCCGATGATGTGAAGACAAGCAGTGAACGCAGAACCCTGGAAAATTGGTTGCAGCAGGAATACCTGAACGTGGCCGTAACAGGTATCTGTGATGTTTTTGATCTCCATGCGGAAAAAGGATTGGAGATGGCTCAGAACACGATACGTCCCGGGGGGGGGGATGCTCCACGGTTGCCGGTTAAACGGTATCGCACATACCAGGATATGCTGGCGGATAAAGAGATTGATGCGGTTATCATTGCCACTCCCGACCATCATCATGCCCGTATTGCAACAGATGCAGCCAAAGCCGGGAAACATGTATATTGCGAAAAAAGCGTGTCCCTGCTCGAATCTGAACTGAATGAGCTGTATGCCACCGTGAAATCGTCGGGAATAGTTTTTCAGCTCGGACATCAGATTCCTCAAAGCGTTGTTTTCAGACAGGCTAAAGAGATTGTAAAAAAAGGGATTTTAGGAAAGATCACCTTGATAGAAACCACTTCCAACAGGAATACCTCGGAAGGTGCCTGGATCAGGCATCTGGATGCAAACGGGAAACTCAAGCCGGGCGACGAAAAGAGCATTGACTGGAAGCAGTGGCTGGGTAATACCCCTTATGTGCCTTTTGATATTGAACGTTATTATAACTGGACAAAATGGTTTGCTTACGATACGGGGCTGATAGGACAGCTCTTTACGCATGAGTTTGATGCCGTGAACCAGTTATTAAGGATAGGTATTCCCAAAACCGTGGTCTCTTCAGGAGGAAATTATTTCTGGAAAGACAACCGGGAGATGGCCGATATGCTCCATTGCGTTTTTGAATATCCCGACAAAGAGCTGACGTTGATGTACAGTGGCAGTCTATCCTCAAGCCGGAACCGCGGCAGGGTATTTATGGGCCATGACGGCTCTATGGAGCTGGGGAACAATGTTACCATCATGGCTGATCAGAATTCCACACGGTATAAAAAAGCCATTGAATCGGGGCTGATCAATCCCTCGGTACCCATGATTTCCTTTAATCCGGCATCAGGGCAGGTTGATGCGGTTACATCAGCTTCCGAGAAGTATTATGCGGAACGGGGACTGACCACGACCACCATCAACGGGAAACAGGTGGACGTGGTCCATCTTCATCTGCGTGAATGGTTAAATTGTATCCGGGAAAATGGTACCCCCAGTGCTAATATTGACATGGCCTTTGAGGAGGGAATCACATGTCTGATGGCACATCGTTCCTATGTGGAAAAACGAATGGTTCAATGGGATGAAGTAAACAGGAAAATCGTGTGATTTCCTTTGGTTATTGAAACGCTGATGTGATTTTTAATTTAAAATTATTTTAAATTACTTCAGAAGTGAAAAATGAATAATTGTTTTTATTATTTTTGCTTTGTCTTATTCAAGTTATTTGTAGTCCCTTATACTTGAATTGCATTTTTAAATCCCAACGAAAGGAGACAGAGGTCTCCTTTCTTTTTTTATTACATCCGGTCAGGCAGTTCAATCCCCAGCATTCCCATTCCATTTTTCAGTATCCGGACCACGGTG
>CAYWTT010000473.1:0-3582 GCA_964461245.1 uncultured Prolixibacteraceae bacterium
AGAGACCTCGGCTGTCTGTCCCAGCTGATCCAGGGTAGCTGCCAGCCCCAGTATCTTGGTGATGCCGATCCCCGATATCGGAGCAATGCCCCCCACCCGCTTGGCAAACTCCACCATATAGCCCTCGTTGGCCGTGGAAGCCGCTCCCAGGGAATTCAAAGCGGAGCCTACTTTCAACATCGCCTTCTCTATCCCGAAAACATCATCCAGTTTAAAGATATCCACCAGTTTCCCCAGCTGGCGGACCGTTTCTTCCACATTGCCCCCCAGATCCTGCGAAAGGGCCACCACAGCCTGATCCGCAGCACGGGTAAATCCCAGCAGGTTATCCCGTCCGGTGATCCCCAGCTTCCCGGCAATGCGTGCCAGTTCCAGCAGCTCATTCAGGGAAGTGCGGGTATTGATCGAAGCTAGGGCAGAGCTCAAAGCAAGCGCTTCATCCCGCGACAGTCCCGTTGTCTTAATCACATCGGCCACCTTATCGTCATATTCAGCAAAAGCAGCAGTTGCAGAACGGGCAGCAGAAACCAAACCGGTGAAAGCAGCGACAGCGCCAAACAGCAGGGTCTGGTAATGTTCCAGCTTCCCGGCAAAGGAGGCAATGCTCCCCCAGGTTCGGGATGTATATTTAAGGTCCATGTTATGCTGATTGAGGATCTCCCGCAGCTGCCGGATCCTGGACAAATTGGCATTGTACTCCCCACTCCCCCGGATCATATGCGCCTGTTGCGCTGTAAGCTTGTTTAATTCCGCCCGGATCGAAGCAATGTCATTGCGGACTTCCCGGCCATTGATGTAAAGGTTGATACGACGGGTATAGGTGGTGGCCATTTACTGTTTTTTGGAGGGAAAGTAGGTATGGCCAATTGGAGGAGAAAGGACAGAATTTCATGGATGAGTGATCTGCTAACAGGGGAAGAAAGCGGATATCATGGTAATGACAGCCCGCAAAGAGAAGAAATCACATCGATAATTTTAACTGTACCCGCCACAACCATTCAATATGATCCACTTTCGATGAAGAATATTTAAAGAGATACTATTTTTTAGTCAGATGAATAACCGGCAATAGTAAAGAAAGATGAAATCATCATACAATTATTCAACGTGTTTAATAAAAAATGAAGTTATTTTCATTGAAACAAAGATTTTTTTTGTATATTGAAATTGATTTTCAAACAATTTATAAATTCAATCTTATGAAAGCATTAAAAAGAATTCTAGCAGTTTGCCTTTTTGTAGGCAGTTTGGTGGTTCTTGCAGGTTTTGCCGCTCCCAATGGGAATAATGCAGCCGGTGTTCAGGAGAACATGGGTTGTGGATTATTTGATGGTTATGGAAATATTGTATTTGCGGATTACGACATTTCAATTGTAAATCATGGTGGAAATGTTACTCTTATCTGCAAAGCGTATGATGTACCTACCCCAGGGTATGATGTTGAATTCAGAGCCTTTGGCTGTGGAATCTTAGATGCTTGGGGAAATTGGTGGACAACATACAACTCTTTCGCTGCAGTTGATGCCTATGGTAACGCCATGCTCAGGTGTCAGGTGAAAAAAGCATTTTAAATTGTTTGATCTTTTTGAATAATGGACAATCATACAGGTTGTCCATTGTTTTATATATCCAGACCGGGATTGCCACTTGACTCCAAATTTAAAATGATTAACATGCCAACTAAACCTAACCTTACCTATCTTTTTTCTTTTTTGCTTTTCATAGGATTACTCTTATCGGGGTACCTGTTATTCCATCACTATGCATTACTGTCGGGTCAGGCAGGTGGTCCTGACCTGTGTTCCACGGTTTTCGGGAAAGGATGCAACAATGCCTTATTAAGCCCCTTTTCCGGTATTTGGGGAATTCCCCTGGGAGGATGGGGCCTGATATATCTCATTATACTTTCAGTGCTTTTCTTTTTCAGCCGGTGGCTATCCGAACCACTACATGATGAAATGATCCAGGCTGCCTTCTGGATTTCATTAATCGGGATAATATTCAGCACCTTTTTTATCCTGACCATGATCAGATTCCCTGTACTGTTTTGTCCATTCTGCACCGCTTTTCATATCATAAACTTTTCACTTTTCATTTGCCTGAAAAAAATCACCGGACGTCGTTTTAGCGAATTATTCAAGAATTTAAGGACCGCCATTGGTTTTGTCCTATTAGCAAAACCATTGCCTAATGTATTCGAGCGATGGAAATGGTTGCCATTTATAGTTGCTCTTTTTGCCGGATTGATATTCCTCCAATATTTACAGATAGAGAATCTGCATCAAAAAAATGCAAGGCTTGCAAAGTATGATCCCTTGAAAGAACTGGAAAAATATGAAGCACGCGACCTTCATAATTTCAGCATTACACCTGACATGCCGTTTCTCGGCCCGGCGGATGCACCGGTTACCCTGGTTGTGTACAGCGATTTTCAATGTCCAACGTGTGCCATGCTATCCTCAAATTTTCAGAATCTGATAAAATACAACCAAGGGAAATTAAAAATCTACTTTAAGCATTTTCCCCTGGGACAAGGGTGCAATCCAGAAGTAAAAAAAGAGATACATCCAATTTCATGCGAAGCGGCCCGTGCTGCTGAAGCTGCCCGTCAACAGGGTTTTTTCTGGGCTTATCATGATTCGTTGTTTAAATATTTACAAAACAAAACTGATCCTGTAATCCTGTTTGATATAGCCCGTTCAATGGGTCTTAACATGGAAAAATTCAGCAAGGATTATCAATCAGATACCTGCAAACAAATAATTTCCGATAACATAAATGAAGCCATCAAGCTGAAAATTGATGTAACTCCGGCAGCTTACCTAAATGGCCGTCAGGTTTTTGATATGCGGGAAAATTCGCTGAACCTTTTAATAAAGTTTCTTGCCCATTAATTAACAGTTTCATGCGTTGTTATAAATAGTTTATTCCCTGGAAGAAATGGAATCTCAAAAGCCTCCCTGGATATTCATTATTTCCGGAATTCTTCCGGAATATACTTTTTTACTACAGGGTTATACTATTCACCGGATATCGGGGATAACCGGATGAATTTTTCACCAAACCAGATCAGTCAATTTAATATCTCTGCTGATTGAGGATCTCCCGCAGCTGCCGGATCCTGGACAAATTGGCATTGTACTCCGCACTCCCCCGGATCATATGCGCCTGTTGCGCGGTGAGTTTATTCAACTCCGCCCTGATGGAGGCAATGTCATTCCGTACCTCCCTGCCATTGATGTAAAGATTGATGCGACGGGTATAGGTGGTGGCCATTTACTGTTTTTCAGGGCAAAGTAGCGGCAGCCCTGAAAAGCAGAAAGGACAAATTGATGATGCAGAAACAGACCTATTGGCAATTAATAATTTTATTTTTAACGTAACCGTTCATTACATACCGACCACGGATTACCCTTCTGGTGGCTGCCTTCGGCAAGGAGGACAGTTTCATCGGAATGAGGGGGCAGTTTGTCTGGAATAAACAACTAAAGTGATATGTTGATGACGAACGATTCAGGAATGACAACAATCTGATTTATCATAACTTTTCAGTTATCGAAACCGTTGCTCATAGTCCTCTGA
>CAYWTT010000474.1:0-3582 GCA_964461245.1 uncultured Prolixibacteraceae bacterium
TCAGGCGATGCCTGTCCGGCTACCAGGAATCCATCAGCCAGTACGGAGGCTCCACCCTTGTCAAAGCAAATGGAAAGCACTTCGTCTTCCGGGAGATTCCCTCCATCGGCCAGCAGCCGGAGACTCCGGGTCTGAGCGCGGTGAATGGCCAGCAAACTTCCGTGGACATCCGGATACTGCTCACGGGGATACTGATCTTCGATCATGCCCACCAGTTCCGAGATCTTTGCTTCCCGTGAATTATCATCCATCGCAGCGACGCCATGCAATCGTTGTTCAAACCTTTCGCTGAACAACCTTTTCTCTTCACGGGTGATTGCCGGATCGTCAAGGATGTTGTCGGAATATGGGTATAAAAGACTATAAGCAAATATGGAAGGAGTTAGTTCACTCTTTAGTCCCAACAGAAGTTGTAAACTGTTCATTATCCATACATTACGTACAGCCTGATAAATCTCCTCCGATTTCAGTCCGGAGTCAAAAGCACGGGCCTGGCTGAAAAAAGTGCGGGTAACCCGAACCATATCCGGATGAAGGATAATATCAAGCGATTCATCTGCATAATCATACACTTTTTTCATGAATTTCCTGAAGGCGGTGAAAAACCTTTCCTGATCATACCCGGCACTCCTGATCTCCTCCTGACGTGATCTGAATTTCTCCAGGTATCCTGAAAAACAGGCTTCTCTCTCCTTCTGCATTTCCCGCGAATAGGCGGTTTCAAAAGAAGGAAACTGATCAGGGGCGTTTTTCCATAATTTTTCGAAATGGGTAATCAGCAGATCTGTATTCATAAGCTTAAACGCTATTTTCTGCTAAATTACAAAAGCCAACCCCCTTCACACGAATTTTCCGGCGAATATCGGATTTAAGGCGGCAAACGTCAGTATCAGGTGTTTAATGATCAGGCAATATTGGTATAGACAGCCTGTACGTCATCATCATCTTCCAGCCGGTCGATCAGCTTTTCAATATCTGCAAGGTGTTCTTCAGAGAACTCAACCGGGGTGTTGGGATATCGCTTAAGGGTGGCACTGGTCACATTGATCCCCATTTTTTCAAAAGAAGCCGACATGGCGCCAAAACTGGTAAAATCACCATAAGCGAAATATTCTCCTTCATGTTCTTCGATCTCTTCCAATCCTGCATCGATCAACTCCAGCTCCAGCTCTTCAATCTCCATTCCGGCAGGTTTTTCAAACTGGAAAACGGCTTTCCGGGAGAACATAAACTCCAGGGAACCGGTGGGTGAAAGTTGTCCTCCCGCTTTGCTGAAATAGCTTTTGATGTTGGCGACGGTACGTGTGTTGTTGTCAGTGGCACACTCCACAAAAATCAACACTCCGTGAGGTCCCTTGCCTTCATAGTTGATCTCATCATAGTTTTCCGCATCTTTCCCAGATGCCCTCTTAATGGCAGCTTCAATATTGGCTTTGGGCATATTCTGGGCTTTGGCATTCAGGATAGCCGTGCGCAGGGCGGCATTGGTATCGGGGTCAGGGCCGCCTGCTTTTGCCGCGATGGTAATGGTTTTCCCCAGACGGGGGAATATTTTCGACATTTTGTCCCAGCGCTTCTCTTTTGCTGCACGGCGGTATTCAAATGCTCTTCCCATAATATAAAGGTTTAAATATTTTATCCTTTTATTATCAAATGTTTACATTATATGTTTCCTGCTTTGAAACGAAGTGCAAAATTGTAAAAAAAAATGAAAGGCTCATACCTATCTCCTGAAAAATGAAAAGGTAAATTATCATCTGTTTTCCTGCCCCCATTTTCGGGGATGGCAAACCTTTTCCTCCTTATTCACCCTGGATCCGCATTTCTTGCATTCAAACTCCGGATGGGGATGGTTTTCAAAATCCTTCTTTTTGCAAGCTTTCTTTGACATGAAATCTGAATTTTTTATCCGTTCTCTCTTTGGGAGAGATAATGATTAACCCAGTTCACGGTGAAAAAGTTCAATATTGACAGGGAAATTGTTCATCAGGTGGGTAGCCAGCTTTTCAGCGGCATAAACCGACCGGTGCATGCCTCCGGTACATCCGAAATTCACAGCCAGATGGGTGAATCCTCTTTCAATGTATACTTTGACCGATTGCTCCACCAAACCGGTCACTGCCTGAATAAACCCGGGCATTTCCGACTTCTCTTCCAGAAACTGCTGAACCGGTTCATCTTTGCCAGTGAGCTGTTTATACTCCGCATACCTCCCGGGATTATGAATAGCCCGGCAATCAAATACATAACCTCCTCCGTTTCCCGAAGGATCGGAAGGAATTCCCCTTTTATATGAAAAGCTGGTGATCAGCACAGTAAGCGTATGTTCACGGCGCCCGATGGAACGGAGGAATGTAGAGTGGGCCACCAGATCGAGGACCTGTATCAGTTCAGGAAATTCAACCGGAAAATCGAGCCTTTTAAGGAGGTTTTCCAGGTTATCGAGCGCAAAGGGAATGCTTTTCAGAAAGTGTTCCTTCTTTTCATAAAATCCGCGAAAGCCATATGCACCCATAGCCTGCATGATACGGATCAGTACAAAGCCCTTATAAAAACGCATGAACTCGTAGCGGTCAACCGGAAGGATCTTTTCCAGTTCATCCAGATAAAACTCGAAGAGTTCATCCCGGACACTCTGGGGAATGTCAGCCTTTCCGTCGTAAAGCAGGGAGGCAAGATCATACTGAAGAGCTCCTCTGCGGCCGCCCTGGTAATCAATGAAAAACACCCCTCCATCTTTAAGCATTATATTTCGTGACTGAAAATCGCGATACATAAAGTACCGGCTATCCGCACTTAAAAGATAGTCGGTGAATTTTTGGAAATCATCTTCGAGCTTTTGTTCATTGAAAGGAATCTTGGCCAGTTTCAGAAAATAATATTTGAAATAATTCAAATCCCACATCATCGATTGTTTGTCAAACTCATTCCTCGGATAGCAAACCGAAAAGTCCAGCTGCTGTCCGGCGGTTACCTGGATTGTGGGCAAAATGGTCAACACCTTCTTGAATTCATCGATGATCGTTTTGGAGAATCCTTCGGATGACCGGGTCTGGCTGAGAAAATCAAAAAGGGTGATATTCCCGAGGTCTTCCTGTAGATACACGGTAGCATCCTCCGATTGGGCAAAGATTTCCGGAACCGGAATTCCCATTTTTCTGAAATCACGCGAGAAAGAGAGAAAGGCCAGGTTCTCGCTGATATCGCTGTTGAAAGCACCTATGACTGAAATTTCTCCTGCTTTCATACGGGCATATTCCCGGTAAGATCCTGAAAGAGGCAGCATTTCAAGAGAACCGGCTTCCCTGCCGCAATACTGTTTAAAAAGCTGCAGCAGAATATTTTTTACTTTTTGATTCAAAGCAGATTTTTTTTAGAGTTTAACCTTACATTTATATGGGTTTTTCCGAAAAATCATGATTCGATTTTCACTCAAAAATATTCAATTTTTGCAACTGTTCAGAGGTTTTCTCCTTCTCTGCGGTCTAATATTTATAATTGGTGTGGTACTTTCCCTGACCACCCTGCCTTACTGGGGAGTTCACTGGCTGGGAACCAGTCTGTCGGGAATAAAATGGGAAC
>CAYWTT010000475.1:0-3579 GCA_964461245.1 uncultured Prolixibacteraceae bacterium
TTCCATTTTTATCCGGAATAAATTCAAGGATCTGATCGAACCGATCAACAAGGAACTGAATGCCGCAGGAAAGGTTATTACCCACAAGGATTTGCTGGAGTTCCTGAAAAAGAGGGATAAAGAGGGATTTCAAAAAGCCATGGAGAACCATTTTATTCCTTATAGCTTGATATTAAACAAAAAAGCAAATCGGGAGGATGATCTCAAGTTGATTACCACACTTTCCTGAATTCAAATTACAAAATATGATAAGTAAAGAAGCATTAAAGGGATTGATTGCAGCTCCTTTCACTCCGATGGATGAAGCTGGCCGGATCAATCCCGGTATGGTGGAAAATTATGCCCGTTATCTGATCCGTTCAGGAGTGACAGGGGCATTTGTATGCGGTACTACGGGAGAGTGTATGTCTCTCACTACCGAAGAGCGGAAACTGGTCCTTGAAAGTTGGGTCAGGAGTGCGAATGGGAAGTTAAAAGTGATCGCGCATGTGGGAGGAAATTGTCTTTTACAGTCTTCCGAACTGGCTTCTCATGCCGAAAAAAGCGGAGCTTTTGCCATCGGGGCTTTTGCTCCGTCGTTTTTCAAACCGGCCACGGCTCAAGAGCTGGTTAAATTTCTGTCGCCAGTGGCAGCTTCTGCTCCCGGATTGCCTTTTTATTACTATCACATGCCTTCGATGACAGGTGTGAATCTGCCGGTCGTTGAGCTGCTCACCCTGGCACAAAGTGAAATTCCCAATTTTGCCGGGGTAAAGTACACCCATTTTGATCTCTATGATATGCAGCAGTGCATTGCTTACGGGGACGGGAGGTACGAAATATTACACGGGTACGATGAGATCCTGCTGGCGGGAATCAGCCTGGGAGTGAATGCCGCTGTGGGAAGCACTTACAATTACATGCCTTCAGTATATACCGGTTTGTGGGAAGCATTCCGCCACGGCGATATGGATAGGGCGCGAAAGCTGCAGCAGTTTTCCGTAAGCATCGTGAAAATCCTGATCCGTTACGGGGGAGGGGTACGTGCCGGCAAGGCCATTATGTCGCTTGTCGGGATAGATTGCGGTTCATGCAGGCTTCCGATCCGGGAAATGGACGCCACGGAAAAGGAAAATCTCAGAAAAGATCTTTCCGAAGCTGGTTTCTTCAAGATGGTCAATCAGTGATGAAATCCGGAAGCGACAATTAATAGCCTGATTTTCAGACAGGAATAAGGAAACTAATTAATTTCTATAAAACTAGACAAAATGAGAGAATTAATCTGTGATGGTAAAGCAAAACCAGGTTTCGCTTTTTTAGAAAAGAAGCCGGTTTTTATGACGATGTTTTTGCTTTTTGTTTTGCTGATAAATCCCCTGTATGCTCAGGATCAGCAAAAGATACTCTTGAATGGAAAGGTGACGGACAAGACAGGTAATCCTCTGCCCGGAGCCACAGTGGTGATTGAAGGAACCCTGACCGGTACTGTGACAGACGCCAACGGGGTATTTAACCTGGATGTACCGGGGAATGCCAGTCTGGCGATTTCATTTGTGGGATTCAACTCCCAGAAAATTAGGGTAAATAACCGTACTTTCATTCTGGTAGCCCTTGAGGAGGAGGACAAATTCCTGTCTGAAGTAGTGGTAGTCGGATATGCTGAACAATCCAGGGTCCGTACAATTTCGGCCATTTCGTCGGTCGATGAGGAAGTCATGAAGAATATCCCATCCGTCAGTCCGGTACAAGCTCTTCAGGGTAAGATGGCCGGGGTTTCCGTTCCGGTATTGTCAGGACAACCGGGAGCCGCAGCCAACATCGTGATCAGGGGGGGGACCACCTTAAGGCCGTACGGGAACACGCATGGCGGTTCTGATGTTTCCAACCGCGATGCCAGTGATCCGCTGGTGATTGTCGATGGAGTATTCCGGGGTTTCAATGATGTGAATCCCGACGATATTGAATCGATTCAGATCATGAAAGATGCGGCATCGACCGCCATATACGGGGCACGTGGTGCCAACGGCGTAATCGTAATTAAAACCAAGTCGGGTAAAGGTGCCGGAAAAGCCAACTTCACCTTCCGCTATCAGCATGGCCTTGAAACCCAGGCAAGGGAGTATGACTATCTCAATGCCCGTGAATACCTCACCTTGGCCCGTCAGACCATGACCCGCGGGATTGACAACTATAATGTAAACAGTTATCTGTATGTGACCGGTAACTCTGCCACTGTGCCCACCTTCACCACCAAAGGCGCCTATGGGGTGTTCAAATTCACTCCGGCCTATATTGACAACCTTGTGCAGGTAGAAGGACAGGAATATGTGGATAATCTTCTGAAGAACGGTTGGGAAACCATGGATGATCCGGTGAATCCGGGGCACACCATTATTTTCAAGGATAGTCACTATCAGGATGTGGTTTGGAATACGGCCCACACCAACAACTACAATTTTGGGGTAAGTGGCAGCAATGAGTCAGCTAACTACAATATTTCGCTGGGTTATGTGGACCAGGGCGGAGTATTTCTCGGAACCGGATATAAACGGTTCAGTGCTTTGGCAAATACAGGCTACAAGGTCAATGAAAAAGTCAGCCTGACATTGAATCTCTCCTATTTGTGGAATGACAACAAATACAGCGACAATTTGGAAAGAGACCTTGTCAGGGGAGTCCGTGTGCCTCCTTTGAACCGCTTATACAACGACGACGGAACTCCCAATATCAATGAGGGGAACAACCCCCGCAACCGCTTACACCAGCTCTATTACCAGGACAACAATGTGAACAATGCCCAGATCACCCTGAGGCTGGCTGCAGATTATGAAATTCTGAAAGGCTTGCATTATCGTCCTTCTGCTTCATTGAACACCATTCACTTCAGCAGGTTGTATTTTGAGAAGTACTATCCCCAGCAGACCAGTCCGCGCGACAAGTACCAGCGCCAGGATGAATCGAATGAGATCATGACCGACCATGTATTGCAATTTAATAAAACCCTCGGATCAGATCACAATCTCATGGTACTGGGCGGATTCAACTTCCTGCGCTACAGGTTTTTCCAGGTAATAGGGACATCCCAGCGGTCGGCGACCGATTATATCTCGACCATTTCTGGTGATCCTGCCTCGACCATCATCAACGGGGTGGTCACGCCCAATTTATCCGCTTCTTCCACTTACAGTGAAAACAAGAGCGCCAGTTTCTTTGCCCAGGCAAGTTATGATTTTGCCAACAAATATCTGTTTGCCGCATCTCTGCGACGTGACGGATTTTCAAATTTTGCCCCGGAGAACCGCTTTGCTGTTTTCCCCTCTTTATCAGCTGGTTGGAATGTAAGTGAAGAGAAATTCTGGAAAGTAAAATTCATGAACTATCTGAAAATAAGAAGCAGCTGGGGTGAAACGGGATTGTCAAATCTTTCATACAGTGACACTTACGGTGTGTATGGGGCCAGCCTGTATGCCACTTCATCCGGGCTGACCAGGAGCAACATTCCGAACGCCAATCTTCTGTGGGAAACCACAGTGGCTGCGGATGCCGGTTTCGACATGGGCCTTTTTAACAGCAGGATCAACCTCACTGTTGATGTGTACA
>CAYWTT010000476.1:0-3579 GCA_964461245.1 uncultured Prolixibacteraceae bacterium
AGCAGCGGCGGCGTGGGCAGCGTCACCAACCTGAACGGCGGCGTCCAGCAAATTCCGCAACTCCGTCCGTTGAGTCTTACTTCTGCCAGGTTATCTATCCTTTCAAATTCCAGGAATACGGGGTGACGGTTGTTACCCTTCCAGTCAAAATTTTTCGAATACAGGGCTGTTCCGGAGTAAAAGCGGATTGAAGGATCTGCCGACCTGCTCCAGTCTGCCAAATCCGGAAGCATTACCGGTGCAGCGGGACCCCCAAAGACAGGGTCAAACTGGACCTTCCATTCTCCTTGCAATTCCCTGATTGTTTTGGTTTCCATCCCATTGTCTTTAGCAATTTCTTCGCGGGAAGGAGCGTTCTTTTCAAAAACCACGAACAAAGATTCATAAGGATGAAACCTGAAATTCAGCAAAGTGTGGCCCTTCTCCACTCGCCATTGTGTGCACCGAACAGTTTCTCCCGAAACCGGGAAAACCAGTTCCGGAATTTTTCCGGTAATCCGGAAGGATAAAGTAACCGTCCGGATACTATCTTTCAGGTTTGAAATGAAATAGATTTCCCGCTGCTGGTCTTTCCGGTGATTCCAGGCAAAATGACCTGATGGTCCTCCCCCTCTGTCATGGACAGCAAAATCCCTTTGGATTCCCAATTTTTCAAAGCTGTTCAAAGTAACCGGTCCGGAAACGATCAATCCTTTTCCTTTAGTCCAACAGGTGAGGCTGCCACCCAAACCGTCAGGAATGATCTTTTTTTCCCCTGAAAAGAGCAGATCTGTGATCTTCTTCAGTTTTTCCGTGGCAGAGGGGTCATTTTGCCATCCGGGAACTTTTTCCGGTTTTTCCAGGATGACCAATGTGGCTCCCTCCCGGGCCAGTTTAAGCAGTTTTTGGGCTACTTCCACACTCATCATCCGGCCTTCGGGATTCATCTTCATCGTTCCCGGTATAACCAGCACTTTATAAGCAGCACCTCCCGGCAACACCACATTTCCATTTTCCACCCGGGCAAGACGCAACAAGGCATCCCTGTTAAAAGAGTCATATTTGTATCCATTGAGCGGATCGGCCCATTCAAACGGATTAAACATATTGGACGAAGTAAACACCCCGGCAGGGATATCCCGGACAGGCAATCCTTTGTTTTCTAGTCTCTCTTTCTCCATTCTCACTTTAACCTCTCCCATTATCCCAGGTAAAAGATTGGACAGACGATCCGGTAAAACTGCCCTGGAAGGGATCTCCTCCCCTGTAAATACAGCGATATCGGTCACCGGACTTCCAGCCTGTAGCAATTCCTGGCATCGGGTCAGATACTCCACCCAGGCCTTTCCTGGTTCCCACCAGGTCTGGTCCCGCTGCAGGAAAACACCGATTTTATCAAGGGTCATTCCCGGCTTCCGGTCCATCCAGGGATTATGGGTAAAAACATGAAAAACCATCCTGTTGATCCCGTTTCCGAAATTGAGGTCAGCCAGCGGTTTAAGGAGGCCGGGGTGCTCATCCCAGTCCATGTGGATCTGGGTAAATGCTTCTGCCTGCACAATATTCTTTCCATAGATATGGGCGCCGGAAACAGCGTCCTGGATATCATTGGGTTTATCGTGCGAAGGGGTGCGGAACCAGAACTCTCCCATAGGCAGATCGGTCTCCCTGAAGTGCATCATCCCGTCACAGGTGAAAACCGGAGCTACACTTTCCGCAGAGAAAAGGAAGTTTTTATCCCTGGCCAGACCAGCCAGAACATGATAGAAGTTTTCCACCACCAGTTCGGAGATGGTCAGGCGGACATCATATAATACTCTTTCAGAGAATTCACTGTTTTTCAGCGGGATACCAGCCATCACCGGCAACCAGGGAAGCAGGTCGTAGCCTCTCCTTTTCAGGAATTCTTCCCTGAATACCGGTGACCAGTTCTGGCTGCCGCATTCCCAGCTGTCGACATGGAATATTTTCAGGATTTTAACCGCATCGGGCCCGATCTGACGGCAGGCTTCACCAAACCATCTGTTAAACTGCAAGGTCACCGCTTCAGGGTTGAACTTATCGCATTCAGGACCTTTGCCCCCACCCCCGGTAGCATTGTTATACCCGGTCGGGGTATATCCCATCCGGAGGATCACCCATTTCCCTTCCGGAACATTCCATTTCAACCTTCCATCCGCACCCAAAAAGGATGTCAGGTTTAACATCTTCCGGGGATCGACAGATTCACCGGCAGAAAGCTGCCTTTCAGTGGTCCGGGGAGCAATTCGCCAAACAGCACCAGATTTTCCTTCAAACTGGTTCAGTTTCGTTTCTGCAGACAGCTCGATACCGGAGATCCTCAATTCCGGGGACCATTTGGCATTATCCAGATCTTCGGAACCGGGTTCCGTGCCTTCAGGATCATAAACAAACCTAAAAAAACGGGCTGTGACAGGTTCAATGAGGTGCGTGGCCTTTACACCGACATCTTCCCATCCGTGCCGGTAAGGTTGTAAACGGATATGAGGAGTAAAACAGATACCGTCCTGACTGACTTCGATTTTAAGCCTGTTGGCCTGATAGTTGTACCATCCGGCAGTAATTCTCACGGATCGGCAGGTAAATGGTTTACTGAAAGCATATTGGATCCAGCAACGTTCTTTGGTTTCGAGGAGCCTGGTATTGCCCTTTATAGCCAGAAACTGCGGATTTACCCCTTTTAAACTGGTGGTCACCTCAGGAACAACCTTAGTTGATGATATTCCAAATCCTTCGGGTGCAGGGAAAGCAAAAACGGCAATATCCCGGTAATAATCCAGTTGGGTTTCGGGTTGGGGAAGTGAACAATCCACCTGCCGGCTACCGGAGACAAGGGTGTCAGACCAGACCACCTTTTGCATGGAAAGATCAGGTGTGATCCAGGGACCTCCTGCCGTAGCAAATCCGTCACAGACATTATAAGCCAGGTTCAGTCCCAACCGGTTGGCTTCATTGAAAGCATATCTTACTGTTTCCCAATATTCCGGGGTCAGTTGTCTGACCGGCCTGCTGAAAAATGAAGGGGACAGGGTGTCTTTGATTGAGAAGATATAAGCTCCTCCGATACCTGTTCTCTTCATTGCCTCCAGGTCAGCCCTTATACCTTCCTTTGACACCGCTCCATGCATCCAGTACCAGAATACCCAAGGTCTGGCGTCGTCCTTAACAGCCGTTCCCCTGATAATTTCTGATTTTTTCCTGCATGAAACCAGGAAAAACAAAAAAACGGTAAAGATCACAAAAGTGCATTTTTTCATATCTAGCCAGGAACACCTAAGGGTTCTATATCCATGGAATTTGCAGCACTTTTCAACAGAGAAGGCGCCAAAACGCGGAGAACAAATGAAAGGGCACCTGTTTATCAGTGACTTAGCGGTAACAAATTTCCTTTCAAGGTGCAAAATCCAGACCGCTTTTACCCAGATCTTTGGAAGTGGCCACGGCAATTCCCCGCTGTTCCTTTTTATTGACAGCACAATAAAAATGGTAAACTACTCCTTTGTATTTCACCACATACGATTTGTGGGCATACCTTTCATCATATGGTTCTGACGGCCGGATCAGATCCTCCCCCTCCCA
>CAYWTT010000477.1:0-3578 GCA_964461245.1 uncultured Prolixibacteraceae bacterium
CCAGATAGCACGGTACCTCATTTAAGGTGAACAGGAAAATGTTTTCTGTTTTATCTGAAAGGCCTGAAAGCTCATTCCTTCGGGGTATTTCGAATTCTTCACCATGAGTTTTTAATAGTAAAGTATTGCCTCGATAATGAAGAATAAGGTCGTTGTCACCGGTTTTTCTTTTTGCGGGATAATGATTATTAAAGCGGTGGGGAAATATTTCCTGGATCATGCTGTTACCTGATTGAAGTGAAGTTTCTTGTTCATAAACTGTGCGAATATAAGCAGAATATAGCATTGAAAGCCGGTTCCTCTCTTGCTGTAACCGGCAGCTGATCTCTTTCTGTGTCCGGTCTTCCGTTTGCCGGGTCAGTTCCTCTGCTGATTATATGCAGGACCAGCCTGACTTTTTGTCTGATCGTTCCCTTAAGCTAATTTTGTCGTTTTAAATGATTAAAACTGTATCTTCGTACGCTGAAAATCAAAGATCATTTATGGAATCTTTCTCAATGCAGCATGCTCCCGATTTTTCCAAGCTCAATGGGCTTGTGCCGGCCATCATTCAGGATCACACCACGCTGAAAGTACTGATGCTGGGATTTATGAACGACGAGGCGTACCGGATAACTTGCGAGACCGGCAGGGCGACCTTTTTCAGCCGCACCCGGAACCGTTTATGGACCAAAGGGGAGGAGAGCGGCCATTTTCTGAATGTGGTGGAAATCCTGAACGATTGTGATAATGATACTCTGCTGATCAAGGTGCACCCGGTCGGTCCTGTCTGCCACACCGGCAGCGATACCTGCTGGAATGAGGAAAACAGGGAAAATGACCTTCTTTTCTTCGGATATCTGCAGGACCTGGTTGACCGCCGGAAAGCCGAGATGCCCGAAGGATCGTACACCACCTCTCTGTTCAGCTCGGGTGTCCGCAAAATTGCCCAGAAGGTAGGCGAAGAAGCCGTGGAAACCGTGATAGGCGCCATGGCCGGCGATGATGAGAACTTCCTTTATGAGGGAGCTGATCTGCTTTACCATCTTATCGTTCTGCTTTCCCATAAAGGTTACCGGATAGAAGACCTGGCAGCTGAACTCCGTAAAAGGCACAAATAGGAAATATTGTAAAACATGATTGCAGAGCATAACTGTTTTAAGCTCTGCAACATATTTTATAAGGTTGAGGTTTCCTCTTTTTTTCAGACATTTATTCAGTCTAATAACCTAAAATGTCCTGAATTATGGAATCGAAAAACCTCTGCCCTTCCACTGCAGCAACCATTTTTGCCTGTCAATCCATTATCGGTGCGTTTGGTGAGAACATTTATGAGTTGGCCCATATCCGCAAAGAGTGGAATGTTGCCTATGCAGCCTCACTGAAAAGCAGGATACAGCAGATCATTGTGAAATTTTCTGCTACGGAGAACATAAAAAACACCCTTGAAAAGATGAAAATCTGGCGGGAGCTGATGATCTCCTCCCTGACAGATATCGGGATTGTAAGGGCATCTGTGAAAAATGATTTCAAAAACAACAAGGAATTTCAGAAAGAATTTTACCAGAAACTGGGGTATAATGATTACTTCAGCGATGCCAAGAATGGAGATCATTTCACCATGTTCAGGTTTGTAAAGTTTTTTGCGGACAACCTGACCCCTGACCTGCGCGATAAGATCCTGTCAGGTGGGCTTGATCCGCGTATTGTGGACCGGATCACTGAAAATGCAGCTGAACTGGAGAATTTCTCAGAGTGTTTCAGCCTGATGGACGGGAAAAGTGAAATTACTCCCGCCGACCAGGCCGAAATTGAAAAAATCTACAGTGAAGTACGGGATATCAGCAGGATCGCCACCGCTTACTATTACTTTGAACCCCTTAAACGCGAAGCCTTCAACTTCTTCAAGGCTTTGCGGCATATGAAAATGTGAATTATTCTTCTGCCTGGGTGTCAAAGGGTGTCCGTGGAGATGCCGAAATGGACTGTCCCGGGACATAGGGAAAGACATCGGCGATAAGGCTTACCTGAATGGCTGAAACCACATAGGGAACGATCAGGAAGGAGAGACTCTCATCGAGCCGGTTGAGCGCTTCCTGAATATCGTCAGCCTGTATAAGGTAAAAGGTACGCAGTTTTTTCTCCTTGCCTGCTTCTTCATCAATGGTAACCAGGTTAATGGTGGCTTTATACCACCATTCTCCCACTTCATAAGGAAAAACCTCCGCAATTTTTGACTTTTTAATGTCCACGACTGAGAATTCTCCCCTCACCATTGTCTGCATCTGGGCAATGATTCTAGTTTCCGCGTCGGTAAAAGAAACCGCATCAAGCAGGAAACTTTCCGTGACCTGCCGGTCACGGCCATCGTTATCCACTTTCTGATATTTGACTTTACATTCAAACCAGGTCTGTAACATGTCTCTGAAAATTTGCCCAAAAATAGGATAATTAGGTAAAATCAGGCAACGGGGAGTCCTTATTCACTCTTAAAAATTGTGAGCATTGGCATTGATTTATTGCTTTGAATTCCATAACTTAACAGAAAATCAGTAAATCAATCCGACATGGTGAAAATTAGCAAACAGGAAGCCCTTGATTATCACTCCACAGGGCGTCCGGGAAAAATTGAGGTGATTCAGACCAAACCTCACAGTACCCAGTATGATCTTTCCCTGGCTTACACCCCTGGTGTGGCCCAACCCTGTCTTGAAATAAAGAACAATTACGACGATGTGTACAAGTATACTTCCAAAGGGAACCTGGTGGCTGTTTTGTCAAACGGCACGGCTGTCCTTGGCCTGGGGGATATAGGTCCTGAGGCGGGTAAACCGGTTATGGAAGGAAAGGGTCTCTTGTTCAAAACTTTTGCTGACATTGATGTTTTTGACATTGAAGTGAATGAAAAGGATCCCCATAAGCTGATCGAGGTAGTGAAGGCCATTGCGCCGACGTTCGGAGGGATTAACCTGGAAGATATCAAGGCTCCGGAGTGTTTTGAGGTGGAAGAGGAGTTGAAAAAGCAGCTGAACATTCCTGTATTTCATGACGACCAGCATGGGACGGCCATTATTTCGGGGGCTGCCCTGCTCAATGCGCTTTCTCTGGTCGGGAAACATGTAGAAGAGGTGAAAGTAGTGGTCAGTGGTGCCGGTGCCGCTGCGGTTTCCTGCATCAAGCTCTATTTTACCCTGGGGGTAAAGCCGGAAAACGTGGTGATGACCGATTCAAAGGGGGTGTTGAACCGTTCCAGGACCGACCTGAACGAGGTAAAGAAGAGGTTTGTAACCGACCGGAATCTGAATACCCTGGCGGAGGCCATGGTGGGAGCGGATGTTTTCCTGGGACTCTCCGCGGCCAACATTGTGACGCCGGAGATGATCCGCAGTATGGCTGCCGATCCGATCGTCCTTGCCATGGCCAATCCCGATCCTGAGATCCCATATGACGTGGCAGTGGCTGCCCGTCCAGATATCATCATGGCTACGGGAAGAAGCGACTTTCCGAACCAGGTCAACAATGTGCTCGGATTTCCCTTCATCTTCAGGGGCGCACTCGATGTGAGAGCCTCCACCATCAACGAGGAGATGAAGATTGCG